>JAAWBP010000119.1 GCA_022792755.1 Oscillospiraceae bacterium
CCTCCGAAAAAGGAACGCCGGGGTCCCGGCGGATCTCCCCTTCGATCGGCACTTCTTTGATCGAATCCATAATCCCTATAATAACTTCCATATCCGAGGTGAAGCTCTCGAGCTCCTCGTCCGTCAGCGTCAGTTTGCTGAGATTGCAAAGATGCTGAACCAGCTTAACGTCGCCCATCTTGTCACCTTCCAATCACCGTAATGGTTTGTGTTTTTGAACTATGACAGAATTATACTACATTTCCTGCATCTTTTCAAGTGTGCATGTTACACATATTTGGTCTTGCAAATTATCCGTTTTTTATCGAATCGAGCAAAGCGAGACAAAAAGCCTCTTCCACAAAGCTTTTTCATTATTTTATTGGGTAAAACCATTCTTTCCAAACAATCTATACATAGATAAAAAAATAGGATTTTCCAAAAAAATATGCAAGTTTAAAATAAAAAACTTGCAAAGTTCTATTGACAGAAGTCTTTCTCATGTGTTATAACTGAATTACCGACAGCAGCCGTATTAGTATATGGCGCTCAGGCCGGCTCATTCAAACGCCTGTGCTGTACTTATAAAGGAGTGAGTATATGTTGCAGAAAGAAGGCCAATTCCGGAACCCGTCCGGATGCGCCATTTCCGGTATGATCCACCGAAAGGGAGAACGGATGGCGGGAGATCGGATCGTCACCTCCATCTCTTACATGCACGACCGGTCGAACGGCCTGGGAGGCGGCTTTGCCGGATATGGCATCTACCCCGAATACAAAGACCAGTATGCGCTCCATCTATTTTACGACGACGAGGGTGCAAAAAATGAAACCGAGCGGTTTCTGGAGCGGCATTTTGACGTTTACGACATCAACCGGGTTCCGACCAGGCAGCATCCCAATATCACAAATCAGCCGCTGATCCTGCGCTACTTCGCAAACCCGAAGAAATCGAAGATGGAACAGTCCGCGCTGGACGAGCGGGAATTCGTCGCCCGGTGCGTCATCAATATCAACCACAATATCAGCGGCGCTTACGTTTTTTCGAGCGGAAAGAACATGGGGGTTTTCAAGGCGGTCGGCTTCCCTGAGGATGTCGGGGAATTCTATTGCCTGGAACAGTATAAGGGTTATTGCTGGACGGCGCACGGCCGTTATCCGACCAATACGCCGGGCTGGTGGGGCGGCGCCCATCCCTTCGCGCTCCTCGACTATTCGATCGTACATAACGGGGAGATTTCCTCCTACGACGCCAACCGCCGTTTTATCGAGATGTTCGGCTACAAATGCGACCTTTTGACCGATACCGAGGTCATCACCTATATGATCGACTATCTCAGCCGGAGGCAGGGGCTCGGCTTCCGGGATATCGCCTCCGTCCTCGCCGCCCCGTTCTGGAGCGAAATTGAGCGGATGCCAAAGCCGGAGCGGGAAAAGCTGACCTATTTCCGCAACGTATTTTCCAGCATGCTGATCACCGGGCCCTTTTCGATCCTGCTCGGCTTCGAAGGCGGGCTGATGGCCCTCAACGACCGCTTAAAGCTCCGCTCGATGGTCGCCGCCGAAAAGGACGACGTCGTTTACATCGCAAGCGAAGAATGCGCGATCCGCGCCATCTGCCCGGAGGCCGAAAACGTCTGGTCTCCCCGCGGCGGGGAGCCGGTCATCGTGACAGTGGAGGGATAAACTATGCCAGTCAACTACATCTACCCGGACTACGAAGTGGTTCGGAATGAAAACAGGTGCATCCACTGCCGCGTCTGCGAACGTCAGTGTGCGAACGAGGTGCATCATTACGACAGCGAGCTCGACCGGATGGCTGCCGACGAATCCAAATGCGTCAACTGCCACCGCTGTGTCTCGCTCTGCCCCACCCGGGCGCTGAAGATCGTGAAAACAGAGCACGATTTCCGGGAAAACGCCAACTGGAACAAAGACCTGATCTACGATATCTACCGCCAGGCGGAATCCGGCGGCGTTCTCTTATCCAGCATGGGGAACCCGAAGCCCTTCCCCGTTTACTGGGATAAAATCCTGATTAACGCAAGCCAGGTCACTAACCCTTCGATCGACCCGCTCCGGGAACCGATGGAGACCAGGGTGATCCTGGGCAAGAAAGCAGAGCAGGTAAAGTTCAATGCGGAGGGAACAATCGACACCAAGACCGATCCACAGATCACCCTGTCCACCCCGATCATGTTTTCGGCGATGTCCTACGGCTCGATCAGCAAAAATGCACACGAAAGCCTTGCCCGCGCCGCGACTGAGCTCGGCACCCTCTACAACACCGGCGAGGGCGGCTTACATCAGGACTTTTATCAGTACGGCCCCAACACCATCGTGCAGGTTGCTTCCGGGCGGTTCGGTGTCCATTCCGACTACCTCAACGCCGGCGCCGCGGTGGAGATCAAGATGGGCCAGGGGGCGAAGCCGGGGATCGGCGGCCATCTGCCGGGGGAGAAGATTCAGCAGGACGTCTCCCAGACTCGGATGATCCCGATGGGAACCGATGCGATCTCCCCCGCCCCGCACCACGACATCTACTCCATCGAGGATTTGAGACAGCTGGTCTTTTCTTTAAAGGAAGCGACCAACTACACTAAGCCGGTCATTGTCAAGATTGCGGCCGTCCACAACGTTGCCGCCATCGCCTCGGGCATCGCCCGCTCCGGCGCGGACATTATCGCCATCGACGGGTTCCGCGGCGGCACCGGTGCGGCGCCGACCCGGATCCGGGACAACGTCGGCATCCCGATCGAGCTCGCCCTCGCGTCGGTCGATTCCCGCCTGCGGGAGGAGGGCATCCGGAACAACGTCTCAGTCGTCGTCGGGGGGAGCGTGCGGTGCAGTGCCGACGTCGTCAAGGCGATCGCCCTGGGCGCGGACGCCGTCTATATCGGCACTGCGGCCGTCATGGCCCTCGGCTGCCACCTCTGCCGAAGCTGCCACGCGGGCAGGTGCAACTGGGGCATCGCGACCCAGCGGCCGGACCTTGTCAAGCGGCTCAATCCAAACGTCGGATATCAAAGGCTCGTCAACCTGGTTCGCGCCTGGGATCACGAAATCAAAGAAATGATGGGCGGGATGGGGATCAACTCAGTGGAAGCGCTCCGGGGGAACCGGCTGATGCTCCGCGGCGTCGGCTTAAACGACCGCGAGCTTTCCATCCTCGGTATCAAGCACGCCGGAGAATAGGAGGAAGGCAGAATGAAACGAGTATATGTAAATGAAGACTGGTGCCTCGGCTGTCACCTCTGCGAATATTACTGCGGCCTTTCAAATAGTGGTATGACCGACATGGTGAAGGCGTTCAGCGGGGAGAAAAAGCCCCTTCCCCGGATCAGGATCGAGGAGGGCGATGGGATCAACTTCGCGGTTCAGTGCCGCCATTGCGAAACGCCCCTCTGCGTCAAAGGATGCATCACCGGCGCGTTATCGGTCGGTGAGAACGGAATCGTCAGCATCGACGAAACCCGCTGCGTCGGCTGCTACACCTGTGTCCTCTCCTGCCCTTACGGCTGCATTGTCACAAGCGAAGACGAAAAAGCAGTGAAAAAATGCGACCTCTGCTTAAAAAATGGCGGTGACCCCGCCTGTGTCAAGGGCTGCCCGAACAAGGCGATCGTATTTGAAGAAAGGTAGGGCCTCAGAATGAACTATGTGATAATCGGAAACTCTGCCGCAGCTGTGGGTGCGATTGTCGGGATTCGAGCCAATGACCAAACGGGGAAAATCACCGTTATTTCCGACGAACCGTACCACACCTATTCCCGGCCGTTGATCTCCTATTGGCTCCAGGGAAAGGTAACGGACGAAAAAATTTATTACCGCGAACCGGATTTTTACGAGAAGAACCGCGTTTCCGCCCTTCTTGGAAAAAAAGCGGCGGCAATCTGCCCGGAGCAGAAAGAAGTTGTCTTAGACGATGGGAGCCGTATCCCTTACGACAAGCTCCTGGTCGCCGCCGGTTCTTCCCCTTTTGTCCCGCCGATGAAAGGACTTGAGACCGTCAAAAACCAGAGCACCTTTTTATCTTATGACGATGCCCAAAACGTAAAGCGGATGGTTTCAGAAGATTCCCGGGTGCTGATCGTCGGCGCGGGCTTGATCGGCTTGAAAGCGGCCGAGGCGCTGGAGGGAAAATGTGCCGAAATGACGGTCGTTGACCTGGCCGACCGGATTCTTCCCAGCATCCTCGATCTTGAGGGCTCCGCGATCATGCAGAAGCACATCGAAAGTAAAGGCGTGCGCTTTATCCTCGGGCAGTCGGTTTCTGAATTCAACGGAAACAAAGCGGCTTTGAAAAACGGCGATGCGCTCGAATTCGACGTCCTGATTATAGCAGTCGGCGTCCGTCCGAATACCGCGCTGATCGCCGACGCGGGCGGAAAGGTCGACCGCGGCATCTGCACCGACGACCGTCAGCTCACCTCTTTAAAGGATGTTTACGCGGCGGGGGACTGCACCGTCAGCCACGATATCTCCGGCGGCACAGACCGAATCCTCGCCCTTCTTCCCAACGCCTATCGGCAGGGAGAAGTTGCAGGGTGCAACATGGCAAAAGAGGGGTCTGCGGTCTATGACAAGGCGATCCCGATGAACGCCATCGGCTTTTTCGGGCTGCACATCATCACTGCCGGAGCCTATCAAGGGGAGTGCTATGCCCGGCAGAGCGAAAAAGGGTACAAAAAGCTGTTTTATCAGGACAATCTGCTCAAGGGGTTTATCTTAATCGGCGAGGTCGACCGCGCAGGAATCTACACTTCGATGATCAGAGAGCAGACCCCGCTCGACTCGGTCAACCGGGAGCTGCTGTTTGAATCGCCCGCGCTCATGGCGTTCGGGAAGCCTTACCGCCTGGAAAAACTGGGCGGCATCAAAGGCGAATAAGGAGGGGCCCAGATGAAAATAGACGCGACGAATCTCCACTTTAAAATGCTGAACCAGATGATAAAAGAAAGCGGAGAAACAGAAATAGAAGTGACAAATCTGCTCGGTCAGCGGTACATCGGAGCCGGAATGGAGCCGGGAAAAACGCTGACGCTGCACGGAACTCCCGGGAATGCCCTGGGCGCTTACCTAAAGGACAGCGCGATCGTCGTCCGCGGAAACGCACAGGACGCGGTCGGCGACACGATGGACACCGGAAAGATCGTCATCCACGGGAATTCCGGCGACACGGCCGGCTATGCGATGCGCGGCGGTGAGATCTACATCGAAGGAAACGCAGGATACCGGGTCGGCATCCACATGAAGGCGTATGAAGAGCATTTCCCGGTCATCGTCATCGGCGGAAAGGCCGGGGATTTCTTAGGCGAATACCAGGCAGGCGGCATCATCGTCGTCTTAGGCATCGGCTGCGAAGGGACTCCTGTCGGCAGATACTGCGGCACCGGGATGCACGGCGGCCAGATTTATATCCGAAGTGAGGAGCCCCCCGAAAACCTTCCCGCTCAGGTGGCCTGCTCCGCGTGCAGCCGGGAGGAACTGGCGCAGATCGAACCTTATGTTGCCGAATTCGGCACCCAATTTGGTCATGAGGCGGAAACGCTCCTCCGGTCAAAATTTTATAGGCTGCTGCCCAACTCAAACAACCCTTACCGGCAGCTTTACGTCCACAATTAGTTCGAACCAAGGAGGTCGGAATGATGCTGAAACTGTTGATCGTATGCCGCAGCGGTGAAATGCTGGATGCGCTTGAGGACTCGTCAAACGCCCTGACCGTTCCCGTGGAGCCTACCGTTTTTCACTCCGCCGCCGACGCACTCTGCCATTTTCCCGGGGAGGCTCCCCCCATTTACGATATGGCTGTCATCAACGCGCCTCTGCCCGACGGGTTTGGAAATGATCTGGCGAAAAAGCTGTATGATTCGTTCGGAATCCCCTCCGTTCTGCTGACGCCCGGCGAATACATTGAAGAGATCGAGCAGTATTTTGAGGGGATCCCCTGTTTCCCGCTCGCGAAGCCAATTGGGAAAAGCGCGCTCACACAGGGGATTCAGCTGGCCTGCGGCGCTTTTCGGCAAATTTCCCGGCTCTCTACCGAAAATGAGGCGCTCCAGCGAAAAATGGAGGATTTCAAGGTGATCGACCGGGCGAAATGCACCCTGGTCGGCGTTTTGAAGATGAACGAGAAGCAGGCGCACCGCTATATTCAGAAGCAGGCGATGGATCAGCGGGTAAAGCCCCGTGTCATCGCTGAGAGCATTTTAAAAACCTACGAATTTTAGAATGGAGTTTTTGGATGGAATTACAGTTTTCAAAGATGCACGGGGCGGGCAACGACTACATTTACATCGACTGCTTTGCCCAGGAAGTCCCAAATCCAGAGGAAGCGGCGCGGTTTCTCAGCGACCGCCATTTCGGGGTCGGCTCGGATGGGCTGGTTTTGATCCTACCCTCCGAAACTGCGGACGTGCGGATGCGGATGTTCAACGCCGACGGCTCCGAGGGGAAGATGTGCGGGAATGCCTCCCGCTGTGTCGGAAAATACGTCTATGAAAAGGGGATCGTCCGCAAGCCGGAGCTCACCCTCGAGACCCTCAGCGGGATCAAAAAACTCTTTTTGGAAACCGAAGGCGGAGAGATCAAATCGGTAACGGTGGATATGGGGCGGCCTGTCTTAACTCCGGCCGAGATTCCGGCGGCCTGGAACGGCGAGCGCCTGATCGACCAGCCGGTGATGGTCAAGGACACCTGCTACCGGATCACAGCCGTTTCGATGGGAAATCCGCACAGCGTCGTCTTCTGTGACGAGGTCGCCGCCCTTCCCCTTTCAGAAATCGGGCCGGCGTTTGAAACCCTTCCGCTCTTCCCCGAACGGGTCAACACCGAATTCGTCCGGGTGATCGACAGTCAGACCCTTGAAATGAGGGTTTGGGAGCGCGGCTCCGGCGAAACGCTCGCCTGCGGAACCGGCGCCTGCGCCAGTGTGGTAGCAGCTGCCCTCAACGGCTTCTGCCGGCAGAGTGAAGAGATTACGGTGAAACTTCTGGGGGGAGAGTTAAAGATCACCTACACCGAAAGCGGCTCTGTCTTAATGCGGGGAACCGCCACCCACGTATTCGACGGCGTCGTTCATCTTATTTGACAACGGAGGGATCACATCTATATGGCTGAAATCAATGGAAATTTTCTAAACCTGGAAGAAAGCTACCTTTTTTCCGACATTGCGAAAAAGGTGGCGGCTTATCAAAAGGCCCACCCGGAAAAGCGGGTCATCCGGCTCGGGATCGGCGACGTGACGCTGCCGCTGACCCCTTCGGTCACTGCCGCCCTCCATGCGGCCGTAGATGAAATGGGGAAAGCGGAGACCTTTCACGGCTACGGCCCGGAGCAGGGGTATGATTTTCTTCGAAACGAGATTGCGGCCTATTACCAGAGCCGCGGCGTCGAGCTCGATGCCGGCGAAATTTTTGTCAGCGACGGCGCCAAGAGCGACATCGGGAACATCACCGACCTGTTTTCGTCGGAAAATACGGCGTTGATCCCAGACCCGGTCTACCCCGTCTATGTCGACACCAACCTCATGAACGGGCGGAGGATTGTCTACCTGAAGGCCGGCGAATCAAACGGATTTCTCCCAATGCCCCCGGCAGAGGCAAAAGCCGGGCTGATCTACCTCTGCTCCCCGAACAATCCGACCGGGGCGGTCTATTCCAAGGAGCAGCTCGAAAAGTGGGTTGAATACGCCCTGGACTGCGGCGCAGTGATCCTGTTCGATGCGGCGTACGAGGCGTATATCGCCGACCCTTCCCTGCCCCACAGCATCTATGAGATCAAAGGGGCGGAAAGGTGCGCGATTGAGTTCTGCTCCCTGTCAAAGACGGCCGGCTTCACCGGCACCCGTTTGGGCTACACCGTCGTCCCCTATGCGCTGACGGCGGCATTCGGCGGAAAAGAGGTTTCACTCAACCGCCTTTGGCTCCGGCGGCAGACGACGAAGTTCAACGGCGTCCCCTACATCATCCAGAAAGGCGCACAGGCCGTTTTCTCCCCGGAAGGGCAGAAGGAAACCCAGGAATTGGTCACCTACTATATGAAAAACGCCTCCGTCATTGCAGAGGCGCTTTCGGCAAAGGGAATCCCCTATGTTGGCGGGATCAACTCCCCTTACATCTGGATGAAATGCCCGGAAGGTCTGAAATCCTGGGAATTTTTCGACGAACTCCTCAACCGATGCAGCGTGGTGGGCACCCCCGGCGCAGGCTTCGGCGCCAATGGGGAGGGCTTTTTCCGCCTGACCTCCTTTGGCAACCACCAAGACACCATAGAGGCGATGGAACGCTTTTCCGCCGCTTTTTAGAGATACCATCAAAAAAGCAGCCGATTTTCGGCTGCTTTTTACTGCTTTTGAACTGTTTCCCTTCGATTGAAAAAGGCAGTCCGGATGCCGGTACGAAGCTGCTTCAGCGGCTGTTCGACCACTCCTTCAGGTCGCTCCCCTCCTGCAAAAGCCGATGGAGCAGCGCGGGGTTTTCTTCAGAGAGGGCCGCTCTATATTCGGCCAGATGCCCGCTGAGGACGTCGATCTCATGTAGGAGTGCATCCTTATTATCCAGGAAAAGCGACGTCCACATCTCGGGATTGCACTTTGCCACCCGGGTAAGGTCTTTGAAGCTCCCCGCGCTGAACCCCTTTTCCAACTTTAAAGTGGAGCTTTTCACATAGGCATTGGAAACGACATGGGCCAGCTGGGAGGTGTAGGCGATGATCTGGTCGTGTTCCTCCGGGCTTGCAGACACCACTTTCCCAAACCCGATCCGGCGGGCGAGGCCGGAAAGGACTTCAACCGCATCCGGGTCTGTCCGGGCGGTGGGGGTTACGATAAAGTTCGCTCCCCTGTAGAGATCGGCCTTGGAATAATCGATCCCTGAAAATTCCCGGCCCGCCATCGGATGTGTCCCCACATACCGGATCCCCGCCGCGGCCAGGGGTTCATCCAAAGCGGATACCACCTTTGTTTTGACGCCGCAGACATCGGCGGCAATACTCCCTTTTTTTAACCGCTCCTTATGGTTCAGGAGGAAGGTAATCGCGGCCTCCGGGTAAAGGGCGACTAAGGTGAGATCCGCTTCGGCCAGTTCATCCGGCCCGATCATCCGGTCGACGATCTCCTGGTTCACCGCCTTTTCTGAAACACCGGAATCCCGATCGATCCCCCAAACAGTATGACAACCCGTTTGCCGGAGGGCTTTGGCAAACGACGCCCCGATCAGCCCCAGCCCCACGATTGCAATTTTCATAACAGCAGCGCCCCATTCGCTTTAACGGTTTCAACCAGTAAAGTCTAACAAAAATATTTCACCTTGTCAAGTCACGGAAAATCCCAAAAATTGGTTGTGGCAAATTGCTTCAAAGGCTCTCTACTTTTATTTTGTTTCTTATGGAAAGATACGAAATTACGGTGGAGATATTAGTCTTTTCGCTGTTTTATGCTATAATAAAATTGCTTTTAGACTATAGCAGGTTAAAGCGCTTAGCTGCGGTTGTTCCTCAAAAAAGGCAGCACTGCGGGTTATACAGATTACCCCCCGGTTAGCAGAGACCGGCCAATTCGCACACTTAAGTTTTAGGATGGTGGTTCTGCAAGGCGCCTCACGGTTTATGAGCGCCATTTTTAGCTCTATTTGCAAACCGCGCTTACCTCGTGGGACAACCCAAAAAGGCCGGCAAAACGCGGGTGCGCGTGTTGTTCAGCCCGGCCGCAGGCAGCGGAGGCGTTCCGCCGTGATTGGCTGCTCCTGCGTCTATGATAAATTGGTATTCTTCCGGCCGCTCCCCGAGCATAATCCATTGCAGCCGATCCTTGAAATAAAGCGCCCATTCTTGTATGATAAAGATAGGTGAATCATATGAAAAAGATTTCTGTCTTTGACTCAACCCTCCGAGACGGTGCGCAGGCGGAAAACATCGCCTTTACCGTAGAGGACAAACTGAATATCGTCAAGGTTCTGGATAGATTGGGGATTTCTTATATCGAGGCCGGAAACCCCGGCTCCAATCCCAAGGACCTGGAGTTTTTTGCCCGCGTCAAAATGCTGGAGCTGAAAACCGCCGAGCTGGTGGCCTTCGGTTCCACCCGGCGCAGAGACCTCCCCGTGGAGGAGGACAAAAATGTGCAGGCCCTGCTGACGGCGGGCACCGGGACGGTTGCAATTTTCGGCAAGAGCTGGAACATGCACGTCACCGACATCCTCCGCGCGACACCGGAGCAGAACCTCGAAATGATCTTCGACACCGTCTCGTTTCTGGTGTCGAAGAAAAAAACAGTTTTCTTTGACGCCGAGCATTTCTTCGACGGCTACAAAGAAAATCCGGCCTATGCGCTGGAGACCCTTTTCACGGCGGAAAAGGCGGGAGCCGCCTACCTAGTCCTCTGTGACACCAACGGCGGCTGCTTTCCGGATGAAATCGGCGGGATCGTCGCCGACGTGGTCTCGAACGTCCGCGTGCCGGTCGGCATCCACTGCCACGACGACATGGGATGTGCGGTTGCAAACACCCTTGCGGCGGTAAAAGCAGGAGCCAGACAGGTTCAGGGGACCTATATCGGCTATGGGGAACGCTGCGGCAACGCAAATCTCTCCGCGATTCTTCCGAGCTTGCAGCTGAAGCTGGGCTATGAATGCATCCCGGCTGACCAGGTCAAGCGGCTGACTAAAACGGCCCGCTACATCGCCGACCTCTCCAACATGATTCTGCCGAATTCCCTGCCCTACGTCGGGAAAAGCGCGTTTGCCCACAAGGGCGGGATGCATGTGGACGGGGTGAGCAAAAATCCCCGCTCCTTTGAGCACGTCCCCCCTGAAATGGTGGGAAACCGGCGGAATGTCCTGCTGAGTGAGGTTTCGGGGAAAGCCGCGCTCCTCTCCAAGCTGGAGCTGCTGGGGGATGAGGTCTCGAAGGATTCGCCCGAGGCCGGCTCCCTGGTGGAGATGGTCAAAGAGTTCGAATACAACGGCTACCAGTTCGAATCCGCGACCGCCAGCCTGGAGCTTTTGGCCCTCAAGCACCTCCACCGCTTTGAGCCCTTCTTCGAAGTGACCGACTTTAAAGTCATCGGGGAGCGGAGCCAGGAGGGAGCGCACAACCGCGACTACGCGATGATTAAGATCAAGGTCGGTGAACAGTTCGAAATCACCGCCGACGAGGGCGACGGCCCGGTTCACGCCCTCGATATCGCCCTGCGGAAAGCGGCAGGGAAATTTTATCCGGCGATTGAAAAAATCCGGCTGATCGACTACAAGGTTCGTGTCATCGAGCCGCGGGATGCGACGGCGGCGCAGGTGCGCGTCTTTATCGAGACCACCGA
The DNA here is from genome assembly GCA_022792755.1 of Oscillospiraceae bacterium. Taxonomy (GTDB): domain Bacteria; phylum Bacillota; class Clostridia; order Oscillospirales; family Ruminococcaceae; genus Metaruminococcus_A. The sequence continues at coordinate 11,294 of JAAWBP010000119.1, forward strand.
CGGCGACAACACCTGGACGACGGTCTCGGTCTCCTCCGACGTGATCAACGCCAGCTTGAACGCCCTGGTGGACTCGATCGAATACAAACTGCTCATGGATTCAAAAAAGTAAGATAAAAAGGAGTGTTCTGAACAATGGGAATGACAATGAGCCAGAAAATTCTGGCATCTCATGCGGGCCTGGACAAAGTCGAAGCCGGGCAGCTGATCAACGCAAAGCTCGATATGGTGCTCGGGAACGACATCACCTCCCCGGTCGCGATCAACGAGTTTAACAAGGCGGGCTTTGACCGGGTCTTTGATCAAAATAAAATTTCTTTGGTGATGGATCACTTTGCGCCGAACAAGGACATCAAAGCCGCGACCCAGTGCAAGCAGTGCCGGGAGTTTGCAGCCGAGATGGGGGTCGTCAACTTCTACGACGTCGGCGAGATGGGGATCGAGCATGCGCTCCTCCCGGAAAAGGGGCTGGTCTGTGCGGGCGAGCTCGTCATCGGCGCCGACTCCCACACCTGCACCTACGGTGCGCTGGGCGCCTTTTCCACCGGCGTCGGCTCCACCGATATGGCCGCCGGAATGGCGACCGGGGAGGCCTGGTTCAAGGTGCCCTCTGCCATCCGCTTCAACTTGACCGGGAAGCTGGGCAGATGGGTCAGCGGCAAGGACGTCATCCTCCACATCATCGGGATGATCGGGGTGGACGGCGCCCTATACCAGTCGATGGAGTTCGGCGGCGAAGGGCTCAAAAGCCTCTCGATGGACGACCGCCTCTGCATGGCGAACATGGCGATCGAAGCGGGCGCTAAAAACGGCATCTTCGAGGTAGACGACATCACCATCGCTTATATGAAGGAGCGGGTTGACCGCGAATTCAAAATTTACACGGCCGATCCGGATGCAGAATACACCCGTGTTATCGACCTCGACCTCTCCCAGATCAAATCGACCGTCGCCTTCCCCCACCTGCCGGAAAACGCGCGGACGATCGACCAGGTCGGCGATGTAAAAATCGACCAGGTGGTCATCGGTTCCTGCACCAACGGCCGCCTGTCCGATATGGAAACCGCTGCTGCAATCCTCAAGGGCAAAAAGGTGGCGAAGCATGTCCGCTGCATCATCATCCCGGCCACCCAAAAAATCTGGATGGAGTGCGTCAAGCGGGGCTATATGGACATCTTTGTCGAAGCGGGCTGCGCCGTCTCCACCCCGACCTGCGGCCCCTGCCTCGGCGGGCACACGGGGATTCTCGCAGCGGGTGAGCGGGCTGTCGCCACCACCAACCGCAATTTTGTCGGGCGGATGGGGCACACCGAAAGCGAGGTTTATCTTGCAAGCCCGGCAATTGCGGCAGCCTCTGCCATTGCCGGAAAAATCGCCGACGTATCAGAAGTACTGTAAAGGAGGAAAGCAGCATGAAAGCACACGGCACAGTCCATAAATACGGCGACAACATCGACACCGACGTCATCATCCCGGCGCGGTACCTGAACACCGCCGACCACAAGGAGCTCGCCTCCCACTGCATGGAGGACATCGACAAGGAGTTTCTCCACAGGGTAAAAGAGGGGGACATCATGGTCGGCCAGGCGAATTTCGGCTGCGGTTCCTCCCGGGAACACGCGCCGATCGCGATCAAGGCGAGCGGCATCTCCTGCGTCATCGCCGCGACCTTTGCCCGGATCTTTTACCGCAACGCCATCGATATCGGGCTTGCCATCCTCGAGTGCCCGGAGGCGTCTGAAAAAATCCAGGGCGGCGACGAGGTCGAAGTCGATTTCGACACCGGCGTTATCACCAATCTCACCCGGAACGAAACCTACCAGGCCCATCCCTTCCCTGACTTTATCAAGAAGATCATCAGCGCGGGCGGCCTGCTCAACTCCTTGAAGAAATAGGAGGGCTTGATTGTGGAAAAAAGGATTGCGGTTATCCGCGGCGACGGAATCGGGCCGGAAATTGTACAAGAGGCGCTCAAGGTGCTGGACGCTGTCTGTAAACGGCACGGCCACCTGTTCCGTTACACCGACCTTTTAATGGGCGGCGCATCAATCGATGCCGCCGGCGTTCCCCTGACCGATGAAGCGCTGGAGACAGCAAAAAGCGCCGATGCCGTCCTGCTCGGCTCGGTCGGCGGTCCGAAATGGGACGGGCTGCCCGGGCATCTCCGTCCGGAGGCGGGGCTGCTCGCCATCCGCAAGGGATTGAACCTGTTTGCAAACCTGCGCCCTGCGGTGCTCTACGACGAGCTTCGCACTGCCTGTCCGCTGCGGGATGAGATCATCGGAGACGGCTTTGACTTCGTCGTCATGCGGGAACTCACCGGCGGGCTTTACTTCGGCGAGCGGGAGCAGGGCGAAAGGGGTGGTATCCGTTATGCGAAAGACACCCTCGTTTACACTGAGGAGGAAATCCGGCGGATCGCAGTGAAGGCTTTCGAGATCGCCCGGAAGCGGCGCGGCAAGGTGACAAGCGTCGATAAGGCAAACGTCCTCGACTCCTCCCGGCTTTGGCGGGCGGTTGTCCACGAGGTCGCGAAGGACTATCCCGACATCGAATGCATCGACATGCTGGTGGACAACGCGGCGATGCAGCTGGTGAAAGACCCGAAGCAGTTTGACGTCCTTCTGACTGAAAACATATTCGGCGATATCCTCTCGGACGAGGCCAGTATGGTGACCGGTTCGATCGGGATGCTCGCCTCCGCCAGCCTGAACGAAACCAAATTCGGTCTGTACGAGCCGAGCGGCGGCTCCGCACCCGACATTGCAGGGCAGAACAAGGCCAACCCGATTGCGACCATCCTCTCTGCGGCGATGATGCTCCGTTATTCGTTCGACCTGGACAAAGAGGCGGATGAAATCGAAGCGGCGGTAAAAAAAGTCCTCCAGGCGGGATATCGCACGGGGGATATTATGAGCGAAGGCGGCAGGCTCGTATCCTGTTCCGAAATGGGCAGCCTGATTGCCGAAGCACTCTAGATTTTAAAAAGATATCATTTTCTTCCCCCCGGCGTTGCCGGGGGATTCTTTTTACCGATCTTTTTTATGAAAAGCCGACCCTTGATCAGTACAGTCAAAGATGATAAAATAATGTTAAAAATAAAAATTTCAGGAATTTTGATTTTTAAGGAGCGGTTTATCATGAACTTCAAAAAGCTTTCGGCAGCACTTTTGTGTTTGATCTTTTTTGTCACAGTTCTTACAGGCTGCCCCATCTCGCCGCCTGCCGACTTATTCAAAAGTTCGGCGTCGTCTGAGGAGGTAAGCTCCGACCAATCGTCGAGCGAAGAATCTTCGGACGGTTCAGACAGTTCTGATCTGCCGGAGCCGGATTCCTCAAGCTCCGATCAATCTTCAAATGAGGTTTCTTCCAATAGTCAAAGCAGTTCCTCGACACAATCTTCAGCGCCGTCTGCCCCTTCGAAATCCGAACCCGAATCTCAACCGGCACACCAGCACAATTACTCCGTGCAGGTCGTCGCCCCGACCTGCACACAAAACGGTTACACGGTACATACCTGCGCCTGCGGCAGTCAATATACTGACAGCAGTACAAACGCTTTGGGCCACAGCTGGGGAGATTGGAAGGTCGTGTCCCAGCCGACAACCGCCCGCGAAGGGCAAAAGCAGAGAAGCTGCACGCGCTGCGGCGGTTCAGAAACTGCGTCTGTCCCGCGGCTCGAGCCGGATTCCAGCACATTTGCCGCAGAGGTGATCAAACTGGTGAACGCTGAGCGTGCAAAAGCGGGACTCTCGCCTTTGTCCCAGGACTCCGATTTGAGCAGCTATGCGCAGCTTCGCAGCACAGAAATCGTGAGCAAGTTTGCCCACCAGCGTCCCGACGGGGCAAGTGCACTGGACTATGTGATGAATACAGGTAAATATGTCACTTGCGGCGAAAATATCGCAATGGGGCAGCGTTCGCCCGAAGAAGTTATGAACTCTTGGATGAACTCTCCCGGACACCGTGCGAATATTTTAAACGAAAGCTTTTCTTATATCGGTGTAGGCTGCTGCAATTCAAACGGGACGCTTTACTGGGTGCAAATTTTTGGGGGCTGATTTTTGTAATCTAACCATATGAAGACGATGTGCGGTTTTTCGAGTAAATTTTTATTAAGGCAGGCTTTTTAAATCGTAAAAGAGAAAGGGCTAGGCTGCGGGGCAGCCTAGCCCTTTTATTTGATTTTGTTCTATGTTATACGCTATAACTTTTTGAAGGCGAGTCAAAAAACGGTTTAAGACTAGCGGTCTTGCCGCAGACATCGGCTTTCCCGGTTCAGCCAGCCGTCCTCTCACACGGAAAACAAAACATTCTGTTATCCATTTGAAATCCTCGCTTTCTTTATTTTAGTCCAGTATTCTTCCGTCCGTAGAAATGGTTACGACTTGCCAGGGAATGAACTTTCCGCTGTTTTGCAGTGCCGTCTTCGCCGCGTGCTCCAGCCCGCCGCAGCAGGGAACCTCCATGCGGACGATAGTGACGCTCTTAATATCGTTATTGCGGATGATCTCCATCAGCTTCTCAGAATAGTCCACACCGTCCAGCTTGGGACAGCCGACAAGCGTGATGTGCCCCTTGATGAACCTCTCATGGAAAGCGGCATAGGCGTAGGCCGTGCAGTCGGCGGCGACCAGCAGCCTTGCCCCGTCAAAATACGGCGCATTCACCGGAGCGAGCTTGATCTGCACCGGCCACTGCGATAGATGGCTCACCTGCTCGGCATGGGATGATTCCGCGCCGGTGCATTCCGCGTGCTCAATCTTCCTCGACTGACTGCCGGGGCATCCGCAGGGCAGGTTCTCCCCCTCCTTCCGCATCTTTTTCTGCTTGGCTTCCAGCACGGCTTTCTCATCGTACGCCGCTGCTTCACGCTCAACGAAAGTAATGGCTCCCGTGGGGCAGGTGGGCAGGCAGTCGCCCAACCCGTCACAGGAGTCGTCCCGCATGAGCTGCGCTTTTCCGTCCACCATGACAATGGCTCCCTCATGGCAGGCCTCAGCGCAAGCGCCGCAGCCGTTGCATTTATCTCGGTCGATTTCAATGATTCTTCTTTTCATAACAGCACCTCCTTGCTTTTGTATTTTTATTATAGTATAATAAATTCAACAGATCCGTTGAATTTTCAACGAAAGAGGATTATTATGAAAGATTTTTTATCCATTATCCGATCTTCTCAACTCTTTTCCGGTATTTCCGAAAATGAACTTACGGCCATGCTTTCCTGTCTTGATACAAAAAAAGAGGACTTCCCCAAAAATACATTTTTACTGCGCGTCGGTGATACAGCAGAGTCGATAGGTCTTGTGCTGTCTGGAAGCATTTTGATCATACAGGAGGATATCTGGGGCAACCGCAACATTATTTCCAAAGCGGGGCCGGGACAAACTTTTGCTGCCGCCTATGCCTGTGCCCCAGGTTCGGTGCTGAACGTAAGCGTGGCTGCCGAAACGCCGGTCACGGTAATGTTTTTGAATGTAAAACGCATTCTGAATGTGTGCCCGTCCGCCTGTGCGCACCACAGCCGGATCATCCGCAACCTGCTCGGCGAGCTCGCAGAGAAAAATCTGCGTTTCGGCGAAAAACTCATACACATGGGGCAACGTACCACGCGCGCAAAGCTGATGTCCTATTTTTCTTATGAAGCACAGCGGCTCGGAAAATATGAATTCGACATTCCTTTTTCAAGACAGCAGCTTGCGGATTATCTCGCGGTCGAGCGCAGCGGACTGTCGCTTGAACTTGGGAAAATGCGGACCGAAGGCCTTCTTGACTTTCATAAGAGCCATTTTGTTCTGAAGGTGTAAATCTCATCAATATTGTGTTTATTCCGGCAAAGAAAAAGACCGGATGAAATCATCCGGCCTTTTAAGAAATAAACTTCGTTATTTCACAGAATTTTCGTAAGCTTCGATCATTTTCTTGACCATCTGACCGCCGACAGAACCAGCCTGCTTAGAGGTCAGCTCACCGTTGTAACCATTCTTGAGGTTTACACCAACTTCGGTCGCAGCTTCCATTTTAAAGCGATCCATCGCCTCACGAGCCTGCGGGACAACAATTTTATTGCTAGCCATTCTTGTTTACACTCCTTACTTACATTCGTTTTTGAAATGTTTTTTAATTGCGTTTGCAATAGTATTATGTTCTTTCAAACAGCGAATATAAAAGGTAATTATCGGAAAAATTGTCAGTTTTTTTGTTTTTAAAACCGGCTTCAGATAATTCTTTAAGGAACAAGCAAAAACGTTTGAACCTGGCTAACAGCTGGCTATATTTGGATCATTCCACGGTGACGCTCTTTGCGAGGTTTCTCGGTTTATCCACATCGCATCCGCGCAGGATCGTGGTGTAGTAGGCAAAAAGCTGGAGCGGGACGATGGTCATCAGCGGCATGAAAATGTCGTCATAGACAGGAATCCGCAGGATATAGTCGGCAACCTCGGGATCGACAACGGCATCCTGCTTGCAGATCAGCAAAACCTTCGCCCCGCGCGCCCGGACTTCTTTGACGTTGCTGATGGTTTTTTCGTAAATCCTGGTCTGGGTGGCAACCGCTATTACCGGTACGTCTTGGGAAATCAGCGAAATCGTTCCGTGCTTGAGTTCTCCGGCTGCATAAGCTTCGGAGTGGATATAAGAAATCTCCTTGAGCTTCAAAGACCCCTCCAACGACAGCGCGTAATCCAGCCCGCGCCCAATAAAGAACAAGCTGTGGGCATTTTGAAATTTAGAAGCGTAATACTGGCACTCGTGGGTATCTTTAAGCATTGCCTCCATCGATTTTGAAATGTCAAAGAGGGTGCGGCAGAATTCAGCCGATTCCTGTTCGGTCATCCTGCCCCTTGCCAGCGCAAATTTGATCGCCAGCAGATACATCACGGCGACCTGTACGGTATACGCTTTGGTGCTGGCGACCGAAATCTCCAGACCCGCATAGGTGTAGATCACATCGTCCGCCTCCCGCGCAATGGAAGAACCGACCACATTGACAACCGCAAGGGTGTGCGCTCCAACTTCTTTCGCCGCACGGAGCGCCGCCAAGGAATCCGCCGTCTCTCCCGATTGTGAGATGACGATGACCAGGTCGTCCTTGTCTAAAAGCAGGTCGCGGTAACGGAATTCAGAAGCGATTTCCACATTGACCGGAAGGCGCGCCATCCGCTCGATCAGGTACTTTCCGATCATCCCCGCATGCATTGCCGTGCCGCAGGCGACGATTTGAACCGATTTAAACCGGCCAAATGTGTCGTCCGGCAGGTTGGGAAGATGGAAATGCGGAACGCCGTCCTCAATCCGGGGAGAAATCGTATTGACAATAGCGGTAGGCTGTTCATTGATCTCTTTGATCATAAAATGGGGATAACCGCCCTTTTCCGCAGCCTCCATATCCCAGTCGGCAGTCATCAGCTCTTTGGAAAGGATATCGCCGTTTACATCCGTAATCGTCACGCTGTCGGCGGTCAGCTCAGCAATTTCATCCTGCTCCAGAAGATAATAGTCGCGGGTGTATTTCAAAATAGCCGGTACGTCCGAAGCAATAAAATTTTCGCCCTTGCCTACCCCAACGATCAGGGGGCTGTCCTTCCGGGTGGCGAATATTTTCCCAGGGAAATCGCGGAAAATAATTCCGAGCGCATACGACCCGTGAATTTTTGCCAAAACGGAGCGGATCGCCTTGAGCGGATCCCCGGTGTAATAATAATCCAAAAGCTTTGCAATGGTTTCCGTGTCGGTCTGTGACTCGAAAACATAACCTTTTTCTTCCAGAAACGCCTTCACAGCCATATAGTTTTCGATGATGCCATTGTGCACGATCGAAATGCTTTCGTTTCCGTGCGGGTGGGAATTGACGTCAGACGGCTCCCCGTGAGTGGCCCACCGGGTGTGACCGATCCCACAGGTTCCGGACGGCTTCCCTTCCTCTTCCATCCTTTGGATTAAATCGGTCAGGCGGCCCCTCGATTTTACAACCCGGATTTCACCCTCCTCAAAAACAGCGATTCCCGCTGAATCATAACCACGATACTCCAGATGCTGCAGGCCGTCTATTAAGACATCCGTCACATCCTGCATACCAACATAGCCAACAATTCCACACATAATCTTCCACCTCTGACTTTATTATGGTTTTATTTGAGATTCGTTTATTTTTATATGAGATGAGGACATTGTACTATAAAATAAGCTGATAGTCAATTTATTGCTTGTATTAATCGATATTTAGAAAAAGTTAATTGGCGTTTGGTTGAGGGTATGGTATAATATCTGCAAAGTAGATATTATACCATACCCCTTTTATGGCCGTTAAATAAACGCGACAGAAATTTCTATGATATAAATTATATGAAACTTATATTCGACTAAGGCTTTTAACCTTCAATCACTTTTGACCAACTGTAGACAAGGAGAGTGAAACCAGGTGCTTACCTGCAAAAAAATAATCTGCGCTTGTCTTTCCCTTCTGCTGATCCTGCCCTTTTCCGCTTGTGGTTCGGGTAAAGCAGATCAGCTGATAAAATACAATATCCCTTCCGACCCGGTAAATCTCGACCCTCCGCTAGCCGATGACCCGCAGTCCGCTTTGGTCGTGACAAATCTATTTGAAGGGCTGCTCCGGCTTACCGCAGATGGAAAGCTGACCGAAGGGGTCGCCTCCGACTACGAGATGAGCGGAGACGGGCTTTCCTACACTTTCCATTTGCGGAAGGAGGCGAAATGGAGTGACGGAACAGCTCTGACGGCGAAGGACTTTGTATTCGGTTTCCAGCGCCTTTTCGATCCCTCAACCGGTTCTGTTTCCGCCAAAAGGCTTTACTGCATCGAAAATGCCGAGCAGGTACATGCCGGAACCCTTCCGGTGGATTCGCTCGGTGTGACGGCGGCGGATGATCAGACCCTGACGATTCACCTTGCATATCCCGATGCCATGTTTTTGACGCTCCTGACCACCCCTGCCGCTATGCCCTGCAACGAAACATTTTTTAAAGAGGCAAAAGGACGTTATGGCCTGACTGGGAAAACAATTTTATCAAACGGCGCTTATTATTTAAAGGACTGGTCAAAGGGCGAATATCTCGCTCTCCGGCGGAATGAGGAATACCATTCCGCTGCATCGGTAAAAAATGGCGGCGTCAGCCTTTATATCCAGCAGGATACGGCCGCTACCTTTGCCGACTTTAACAGCGGCGGAATTCACGCCCTTTATCTGGACGGCCGCCAGGCGGAGGCTCTGACCGGGAAAGGGTATCATATCGACAAGGACAGCAATACTGTCTGGGGAGTCCTAATCAACCGCACGAAGCCTGCGCTCTCCAACGGAAATATCGTCAAAGCACTGGCATATGGCCTCGACCGCTCCAGCTACACAGAGTACCTTTCCGATTACTTATCGACAGCAGAGGCAATCGTACCGCCTGCGGTTACGATCCTCGACCGATCCTACCGGGAAGATCTCTCAGAGGCCGCCGGCCCCTCCTACAATGCCGAAGCGGCAAGGCAAGCGGCACAGACGGGTTTTTCAGAATTGCAGGTGGCCAATCTAACCGAGTTGACGGTAATTGTTCCAAAAGATCCGCCAATCCCGTCCTTGTTTTCCTACGTTTCTCAGGTTTGGCAGCGGGATTTGGGCATCTATTTCAAAGTCGAACAGCTCGAACTGGACGAATACCGCCGGCGGCTGTCGGCGGGGGACTTCGACTGTGCAGTCATACAGTTAGCAGGAGAATACAACAGTCCCGGTGTCTTTTTATCGCAGTTTGAAGGGATGGAGCAGTACGGCATCCAGCTGCCTGGGCTTCGGGAACTGCTGCATCAGGCGTCACGCGGGAATCTGGAGCAAAGCGCTGCCCTCTATCAACAGGCGGAGCAGATGGTCTTGGACAGCGGTATCTTTCTGCCTTTGTTTTATCAAACCAACTGTTTCATCTCTAGTTCCTCTGTGACAGGCTTTATTCACGATATTTCGGGGCAGATCGTAGACTTCAAAAATTGTACGTTTTCTTGATTCAGCCCCCTGAAAAGACAGCCTCAAAAATTTTTCCAGCTTTTATAAAGTCTAAATTCATGTGGTCTAAACTGGGCTGCGGAAATCCGCAGCCCAGTTTTTACTGCTAATTTCGTCCCTTTGAAACAATTTGCTATTCATAAAATATCCCCTCATGTAAATAATAAACATATTCTTAAAAATCGGTGATGTAAATGATAACGATCATTCTATATGGTGAATCTGGTGAAAAAAATTTAGATCGCATCTTTGAGAAAAATTTAAAGCGGAACTACCAGGTACACATGGTGGCAGAGCGTGGAATTGCGACAAAAGGGAGCGGAAAAGAGCTGTTATTCCTGAATTCCAATCATATTGCTCAAGTCTGCGGCGGCCCTTCTGTCCTGGTTTTAAAGCCGAATGCGGTGCTCACTGGGCTTTCCGAAATTCGGGGGAATGTAATCGCGCTCGTCCATTCAGCTTGCTCTGAGCAGTTAAAACTTCTTGCGGAAAAGAAAATCCGCACTGTTGTCTGCGGAATGTCTACAAAGGACACAGTCACGCTTTCGAGCTTTAACGACAACCGCGCCGCCGTTTCCCTCCAAAGGACAGTCGAAAATCCAGATGGGAAGCCGGTGGAACCGATGGAAATCACGCTGGAACTCGGTTTTCCTTACGATCCCCTCTCCGTACTGCTCTATACGGCCGCCATGATGATCTGCGGCGCTTTTTCTCCGCAAGAGGATTCAGATACCGCTGCTGCCAACTATCTCATGTGATTTCTTATAATAATATATGAAACCCCGGACAACCTCCTGCGGCACTGCACAGGATCTCTGTCCGGGGTTTTCTTATTACGATTTTCTTTGCATATCACGAATTCCCATAGGAATTCATCGCTTCAGCATCCATCGCTCTCTTTTCCTCGATGGATTCCTTTAAAATCATGTCCTTTACCTTCATCAGCCGGGTCGTGGTCGCACGGTCGTTTTCATCCAGCTTCATATTGATGTAGCGGATCGACTCCTGCGTGTTCGGAATCATTACATATTCCAGCGCGTTGACCCGGCGGCGGGTTTTCTCGATTTCGTCCGCCATCAGCTGTGCTGATTTTTCGATCTCCGCCAGCTTCAGCATCTTACGGAATACCCGTCCCAGTGCATCCACAGCCGTATCCAGTTCTCCGGAAGTAGCCGCAAAACCGTAAGGGTAAATATCCGAATCTGATTTGGTCTTGGTCTGGAAATCGTAGATCGGGACATTGACAGACATGATATTCTGAAACGTCATCGTCAGTTCTACGCTTTGCTTCGGGTAGAGGAGGGCCTGCTCCATCGCTTCGGAACTCATCAGCGCAGAGGCGACGGTAAAGGAACTGTGAACCGTCATCAGTTCCTCTTCCACCTCAGCACGGAGAGCACGAACCTCCCGCACCGTATCCAGAAACTGTTTCATCAGCTCATCCCGCTTATCCTTGAGCAGCTTATGGCCCCGCTGGGCGGTGCGCAGCTTGCCTTTAAGGCGGGTGAGCTCCATTCGGGTGGCGAGGAAAACCAATATATCGGGATCGGACGTTCGGCACTTGTTTGTA
>JAAWBP010000120.1 GCA_022792755.1 Oscillospiraceae bacterium
AATTGACGCCAAGTTTAAAGTGCAGCAAGATGAAATTGACGCCAAGTTTAAAGTGCAGCAAGATGAAATTGACGCCAAGTTTAAAGTGCAGCAAGATGAATTCGACGCCAAGTTTAAAGTGCAACAAGATGAATTCGACGCTAAATTAAAAGTGCAGCAAAACGAATTGGTCGAAGTGATTCGGCAGCAAACCGATGCCCTTATTTCCATGATGGATTCCAAAATCCGTGAATCGGAAACACGGACACGCGTTTTTATCGAAAACAGCGTCACTAATAAAATCGAAGCCCTCTTTGATGGCTACAAGCTGACCCACGAAAAGCAATGGGAGCTGGAGCGGAAGGTGGAGAAGCTCGAAGAGCGGGTCGGGCGCTTAGAACAGGTGGGATAAAACCGGGGACTGGTAGATCAGGCTCCGGTTTTTTGCATCATAAAAATAACCGCGGGGAGCCCCCGCTGGCAATTCGCAACCCGTGGCCGGGCAGGACAAACGCGGCCTGTGCCCAGGCAGGGCAATCGCGATCCATAAGTCGTGCTAAAAACAAAATTGCTATCCCGCGAGGCACGTTATCCATATAAAGAATAACCCCCGCTTTTGAGCAGGGGTTATTTTTCTTTATTGAACTCGATCGGCAGACGGGCTCCGCTCGACGTCACCCGTCTTCCTCTTCCCTTAAGTTATCCAACGCAACCTTGACCGCTTCTACAACAAAAGCCGTGAAGGTGCATTCTTTCCCTCGGATGGCCTCTTCGACTTCCTCTATTGTATCGTTCGGAAATCGGATGCTTTTTGTTGTCGTTGGCGGAATTCTCGGAATTCTATATTTCCTCATTGCCACCACCCACATTAGTCATACTCTTGTATTCCCATTGTAGTGCAGACACAAAGCAATGTATGCATTACAATAATATTGCGATTAAAGAGCCTGCTTTAAAAGAAAAATTTCAGGTTCGCTATTATCATACTGCAATCAGAAAATAATTTTAAAGTGATTATAATCACTAGCTTGAGAAAGGATGATGTGGGATGGTAGTCGTCTGCGAAAACTACTACTGCGGCCATTGGAAAGACCGCCTTTGTACCCTGGAGGACATCCAGCTCGACCGGGTGGGGAACTGCATCGTCTTCCAGCACATCCCGGTCGACGAGGCACTCCTTGAGGCAAACCGGGCGGCCTTTGCGGCGGCATACCAAAAGCTGGTGGAGAGCGACATCGAGGCCGACCGGGAGCTCCTCCGCCGGCAGAGGGAGAAGCAATCCGGGGGCTGATCCCCGTAAAAAAGTGAAAAGGGCAAAAAAATCCGCTGGAAAACTCCAGCGGATTTTTTCTTTTGATTGTTTGATCCCCGCGCCTGCGGGCGGTTATTTGGCGTATTCAATCGCGCGGCTTTCCCGCACGAGGTTGACCTTGATCTGTCCGGGGTATTCCAGCTCGTTCTCGATCCGGTTGACAATGTCCCGGGCGACGAGAACCATCTTCTCGTCCTTGATGACCTCGGGCTTGACCATGATCCGGATTTCGCGGCCGGCCTGGATGGCGAAGGATTTCTCGACCCCGTCGAAGGAATTCGCGATCTCCTCAAGCTTCTCGAGCCGCTTGATGTAGTTCTCCAGGTTCTCGCGCCGGGCGGCAGGGCGGGCGGCGGAAATCGCGTCCGCGGCCTGCACCAGGCAGGCGACAACGGTTTTGGGCTCGACGTCGTTATGGTGCGCCTGGATGGCGTGGATGACCTCGTTCGGCTCTTTATATTTCCGGCAGACGTCCACCCCGATTTCGACGTGGGAGCCCTCGATCTCGTGGTTGAGGGCCTTGCCGATGTCGTGCAGCAATCCCGCGCGGCGGGCCTGGGCCGGGTCAACCCCCAGCTCGGAGGCCATCATGCCGGCAAAATAGGCGACCTCGATGGAATGGTTGAGGACGTTCTGCCCGTAGCTGGTGCGGAACCGAAGCCGACCCAGCAGCTTTACCAGCTCGGGGTGGATGCCGTGGACGTTTGTTTCGAGCACGGCGCGCTCGCCCTCCGAACGGATCTTCTGCTCCACCTCGCGGCGGGATTTCTCGACCATTTCCTCGATCCGGGCCGGGTGGATCCGCCCGTCGGTGATCAGCCGCTCCAGCGCCTGCCGCGCGATCTCGCGGCGGATGGGGTCGTGGCTCGAAAGGGTGATGGCCTCCGGGGTGTCGTCAATGATCAGGTCGACGCCGGTGAGGGTCTCGATGGTGCGGATGTTCCGCCCCTCACGGCCGATGATCCGGCCCTTCATCTCGTCGTTGGGGAGGGAGACGACCGACACGGTCGTTTCGGAGACGGTCTCGGCGGCGCACCGGGCGATCGCGAGCGAGATCACCTTGCGGGCCCGGCGGTCGGCCTCGTCCTTGAGCTGCTGCTCATAGCTCTGGATTTTAAGGGCCTTTTCGTGGGTCAGCTCGTTTTCAAGCGCATCGAGAAGCTGCTGCTTCGCCTGCTCGGTGGTGAGTTCGGAGATCCGCTCCAGCTGGTCTAATTGGCTTTTTTTGATGATTTCGGCCTCGTTTAGCTTTTCCTCGGCCTGTTTCAAGCGGCGCTGCGCCTGTTCGTCCTTCCGCTCGATATTGTCGATTTTCCGGTCGAGCGTCTCCTCCTTCTGCTGGAGGCGGCGCTCCTGGCGGTTGAGATCCCCGCGGCGCTCCTTGAGGTCGCGGTCGGCCTCGACCTGGAGGCGGTGGATTTCGTCCTTGGCCTCGATTAAGGCCTCGCGCTTTTTGCGCTCCGACTCCTTTTCGCCGTCTGCGATAATGCGTTTTGCTTCTTCTTCCGCGCTGCCGATCTCGGCTTCAGCGACTCTTTTTCTATATTTAACGCCTACAAAAAAAGCGGCAGCAGCAAAAATAATCCCGCCTGCAAAAAAGGTGATAATGCACCAAAGGATTAAAGTTTCATTCATTTTACAAATTCAAACCTCCTTTTTTCTGAATTGGATTCTGGAAAATTATGCACGATTACTAAATTATAGAAAGCAAACAATCAAAAAAAGGTCAAAAGACCGAAAATAATTGATACGCTGTATTACTCATTGTAATACGATTGGAGAACAATGTCAAGAAGATTTAAGGGCGGAAGAAAAGGTGCGAAAGCGGAAATCCCCACCAAATCCCGGTGTAAAAAGAGGTTTTTCACATCATCTTTTGGGATTGTTGCACGCCGGTGTGCAACAACCCGGGGGGAACGGCCCTTTTTTGAAAAGGAAGGGGGAAAACAGATGAGCCAATCCAAGCTGGAGGAACGGGAAGAGGGCTTCTGCCTTTTTTACCGGGAGATGGGGAACGGCAGGGAGGCCGCGCTGGCGGCGGGGTATCCGGCCCGGACAGCGGAAAAGGAGGCGCTGCGGCTGCTGGCAGACCGCCGGATCCAAAGGCGGCTGGGGCAGCTCAGAAAGGCGGAGCGGAGCAGGCGGGAGGATGAAATCGCCGCCGGGCTGCGCCGGCTGGCATTCGGGCCGGCCAACGACGCCGTCCGCCTCGCCGTGCTGGGCGGGGAGCTCCCCGCCGGCGAACTGGAGCGGATGGATTTCTACTGCCTCTCTGAGCTCAAGGTGGGGGACAAGGGGATCGAGATGAAATTTTTCGACCGCCAGAAAGCCCTCGCCTTGCTGCGGGAACTCGAGGCGGGCAGCCCCGCCGGACGGCGCTCCTCTTTTTACGAAGCGCTGGAAGAAGGGGCGGCGGCCCTGCGGGGCGGGGAAGGGGACGGAAAATGAACTTCGTCCCCTTCAGCCGAAAGCAGCTCCGGGTGCTGACCTGGTGGTGCAAGAACAGCCCCGACAGCGGCCGCGACGCGATCATCTGCGACGGGGCGGTGCGGAGCGGAAAAACCCTCTGCATGTCGGTCTCCTTTGTCCTGTGGGCCTTTTCGCGGTACTCCGGGCAGGCCTTCGCCTTCTGCGGGAAAACCATTGCATCCCTGCGCCGCAACGTCATCCTTCCCCTCACGGCGGCGCTGGAAGAGCTGGGGTTTTCCTTCGAGGAGAAGGTCTCCCGCAACACCGTGACCCTGGCCTACAAGGGGAGGAGCAACCTCTTTTACCTCTTCGGCGGGCGGGATGAATCCGCTGCGGCGCTGATCCAGGGGGTCACCCTCGCGGGCGTCCTCCTCGACGAGGCGGCGCTGATGCCCCGCTCCTTTGTGGAGCAGGCCCTCGCCCGGTGCTCCGTCCCCGGCTCTCGGCTCTGGTTCAACTGCAACCCCGAGCATCCTTTTCACTGGTTCTATGAGGAGTGGATCAAAAAATCGGAACAGAAAAACGCGCTCTACCTTCATTTTACGATGGAGGACAACCCCGCCCTCCCCGAAGAGATCAAAAAGCGGTACCGCGCCCTTTACAGCGGCCCCTTTTACGAGCGTTTTGTAGAAGGGCGGTGGACGGCCGCCGCCGGGGTGGTCTACCCCATGTTCTCGGAAAAACGGCATGTGGTCTCCGCCCTCCCTGCGGCCTTCGAGCGGTATGTCGTCTCCTGCGACTACGGGACGGTCAACCCGGCCTCTTTCGGCCTGTGGGGGAAAAGCGGCCCTGTCTGGTACCGGATCCGGGAGTACTACTACGACTCCCGGAAGGAAGGCGCCCTCCGCACCGACGAGGAACACTACGCCGCTCTGGAAACGCTGCTTTGCGGGCTCCGGCCCGAGAAGGTGCTGGTCGACCCGTCGGCCGCGAGCTTCTTAGAGTGTATCCGGCGGCATGGGAGGTACCGGGCCGTCCCCGCCAAAAACGACCTGCTCGGCGGGATCCGCCGGGTGAGCGACGCGCTGCGGGAGGGGAGGCTCCTCTTTTCGGCGGACTGCCGGGACAGCATCCGGGAGTTTTCCCTCTACATCTGGGATCAGAACAGCGGGGAAGACCGCCCGGTGAAGGAGCACGACCACGCGATGGACGAGATCCGGTATTTTGTCAATTCGGAGCTCGCCGCGCCGGAAGACGATTTTTTTGCCCTCTCATTGAGCCGCTGACCGATGGGAGAAAGGAGGTTTTTGATTGAATTTTTTGAAAAAATCCCGGCCTCTGGATTCAAAGCCGGTTCAAACCTACCGGAGCCAGCCCGACCCCTTCGCGGCCTTTCGAACGCACAGCCCCCTTTCGATCGGGGAGATGCGCCTCTACGAAGCGATGCGGGAATCGGTGCCGGTCATCGACGCCGCGGTGCAGAAGATCATCCGGCTCACCGGGGAGTTCACCGTGACGGCGGGAAACCGGGAGGCCACCGCCGCGCTGAAATACTTCTGTGAAAACGTCCGGGTCGGCGCGAACGGGCTGGGGATCATGAGCTTTGTCTCAGCCTATCTCGACCAGCTTCTGACCTACGGAAACGCGCTGGGAGAGGTCGTTCCCACAAGGGATGGGAGCGACGTGGCGGCGCTTTACAACGCCTCGCTGGAGGCGGTGGAGATCCGGGCGGGAAAGACCCCGCTCCAGACCGAAATCGCCCTGCGCGGGAAGGATCGACAAAAGCCGATCCGCCGCCCGGAGCTGGTCTTGTTTTCGGCGCTGAACCCGCCGGCCGGGGAGGTGATGGGAGTTTCCCTTCTGCGGGGGCTGCCCTTCGTCAGCTCGGTGCTCCTAAAGATTTTCCAGTCGGTGGGACAGAACTTCGAGCGGATGGGCAACCTGCGCTACGCCGTGACCTACAAGCCCCCCGGCGACGGGGCCGACCGCGCTTCCGCCAGGGAGCGGGCCATGACGATCGCCCGGGAATGGGCCGACGCCATGGCGGCCGCCGAACAGGGGCAGGTGAAGGACTTCATTGCCGTGGGGGATGTGGACATCAGGGTGATCGGGGCGGACAACCAGATCATCGACAGCGAAATCCCTGTCCGCCAGCTGCTGGAGCAGATCGTCGCCAAGCTTTCCCTTCCGCCCTTCCTGCTGGGCTTTTCCTGGTCGACTTCCGAGCGGATGAGCACCCAGCAGGCCGACATCCTCACAAGCGAGCTGGAGTATTACCGAAGGCTTCTGAGCCCGGTCGTGCGGAAGATCTGCCGGATTTACCTCCGGCTGCGCGGCTTGGAGGGAGAACCCCAGGTCGAGTGGGACAACATCAACATGCAGGACGAGGTGGAATTCGCCAGGGCAAGGCTCTACAGCGCCCAGGCGGAGAAGCTTCTCCGCACGGAATAATGAAAAGAAGGGAGTGAATAGAAATGAAAGAAGGGTTCGTAATCAAGTCGGGCAAGGCCGGGGAGGTCTCCCCGGAGGAGCTCGGCAAGATCAACCGCTACTGCCGCCGGGAGCTGGCGCCAGGGGAGGTCTACACCTTCTCGGTCATCCTCTGCGACAACGAGATCGACCGGGACGGGGAACGGTTCACCATCGGCGCCCTCAACCGCCTGGCAGCCCTTTTTGTGGGAAAGACCGGGATTTTCGACCACAACCCCAAGGGGGAAAACCAGACGGCGAGGATCTATGATGCCGCCGTTCTGACCGATCCCGCCAGAAAGACGACGGCGGGGGAGCCGTACACCTACCTGAAAGCGGCGGCTTATATGGTGCGCAGCCCCAAAACGGAGGAGCTGATCCTCGAAATCGACGCGGGGATCAAAAAAGAGGTCAGCGTCGGGTGCAGCGTGGCAAAGGTCACCTGTTCCGTCTGCGGAGCCGACCTGCGGAAAGAGGGCTGCGTCCATCGAAAGGGGGAGCTAATCGACGGGAAACCCTGCCATGCGGTGCTGGATCAGCCGACCGACGCTTATGAATGGTCTTTCGTCGCGGTCCCGGCCCAGCGGGCTGCCGGTGTGGTCAAGGGTTTTTCTGCGGAAAAACCGCGGGACACCGCGCTGCTGCTCAAATCGATTCAGGAGGGACGCCGGGAACTGACCCTCACCGCGGCCGAGCAGAAAAGCCTCGCCGGCTGGATGGAGCAGCAGAGGGCGGACGCGGCGCTAGGGGAGGAATACCGTTCGGAGCTCCGCGGGGAGCTGCTCCGTCTGAGCGCCCTGACCGACGGGGAAGCGGAGCATCAGGTCATCCGGAAGCTGGCGCAGTGCCTCGAACCGGGCCAGCTGCGGGAGCTGCGGGATTCCTACCGGAAGCGGTGGAATGAAGCCGCCGCCCCCGAACCCCAGCTCTGCAAGGCGGAGCGCGGGAAAGAGGCAAGTCACAATACGGAGTTTATGATATAGGAGGAAGAGAATGAGCGTGAGATTCAACGGGGTCAGCGACGTCGTCGTGACCTTCAATACAGAAAGCGCCGAGATCGGCGACCTGGTTTCGATTTCCGGCAACAAGACGGTGGAAAAGGCGGGGAGCACCGACAGCATCTGCGGGCTGGTGGTCTCCAAAAACGGCGGGTTTGTCGGCGTGCAGATCAAAGGGGCGATGGAGCTCCCCTGCTCCGACGGGACGCTCGCGCTGGGGCGCGGAACGCTCGTGCCGGACGGGGAGAACGGCGTAAAGGCGGCGGCCTCTGGGGCGGCAGGTCTCGCGGCCCTGGTCGTCGACATCGACACGGACAATTCCCGTGTGACCGTCATCCTCTAAGGAAGCGGGACTGTTCCGAAACGTTCAGGATTTAAGCCTTTAACAGAAGTAAAAAAACAGGAGGTAAAAAATGGGTTACGACACCATAAAATTGGAAAAGGGAATGTACCACGTCACCGGGAAAAGCTTTACCCAGGTGCTCGAATCGATGGATCCTTCCCAGAATTACATCGGTAGCGAGCTGGAGGGGCTAGACGCCTACCAGCGCCAGCTCAAACGGTACGGCATCAAGGTTTCGGGGGCGGGCTCCGACGCAGTGGAGAAATTTTTCAGCACCGCCGACTCCTCCGCCCTCTTCCCGGAGTACATCTCCCGTGCCGTCGCGCAGGGGATCAGCGAGGCGAACAGCCTCAACGAGATCATCGCGACCAAGACCGTCATCAACGGCCTCGACTACCGCAGCATCACCATCCCGGCGGACGACGAGACACAGTCGCTCAAACGGGTGGCGGAGGGGGCGGCCATCCCCACCACTACCATTAAAAAGCAGGAAAAGCTGGTGAAGCTGGTCAAACGGGGCCGGATGCTGGAAGCCTCTTACGAGGCGATCCGCTTCCAGAAACTCGACCTGTTCACCATCGCCCTCAAGCAGATCGGCGCCTACATCGCCAAAACCCAGTTCAACGACGCGGTCGGCGTTCTGTTGAACGGCGACGGGAACAACAACGCGGCGGGCGCGGTGGCGGTGACCACCTCCGGCAGCTTCGGCTACGCCGACCTTGTCAAGCTCTGGAGCGAGCTGGGCGATTTCAAGATGAACGCCATTGTGGCCGACTCCGGCGCGATGGGGAAAATCCTGAACCTTTCCGAAGTAAAGGACGCTGTCGCGGGGCTCAACTTCCACGCGACCGGGAAGCTGGTCACGCCGCTCGGCGCCAACCTGGTAAAATCGACAGTCCTCCCGGAAAACACCCTCCTCGCCCTCGACAAAACCTGCGCGCTGGAGATGGTCTGTGCCGGGGACGTGATGGTGGAGTACGACAAGCTGATCGACCGCCAGTTAGAGCGCGCTGCGATCACCTCGATCGCCGGGTTCTCCAAAATCTTCGCGGACGCCGTCCTGAAAATGTCGGTCTGACCGCCTGAATCAGCATAGTTCGGAGGCCGCTGTAAGCTGCTTACAGCGGCGCTCTTTTAAAAGGAGGCAATATGGAACTGTCTAAAGTTTGTGAAATCTTTGCGGCCATGACCGGGATGACAGCGGAGGAAGCGCTCGAACATCTCGACCTCGTCCGCCTTTCGATTGCGGAGATCGAGTCCGCCCTGAAGCCGGGGGTGGATCGAGCCCAAAACGCCCAGGTGCTGCGCTACGCCGCGGCAGCCACCGCCTTTTACCGTTACAGTGTCCTCGCCGCAAACACCGGCGGCATCCAGAGCATCCGCTCGGGGGAGACCACCATCGGGGCGGATCCCTCCTCCGCCGTCGAGGTCGCGGCGGCCGTCCGGGATGAATTCCTCACCCTCGCCGCGCCGCTGCTCCAGGACCGTCAGTTCGGTTTTCGGGCCGTATGAGGAAAGGAGGCGTGCCATGTCTTTGAACAAAGCGCTCCAGGTCATGCTGCGCCGGTACGGACGGCCGGTGCGGTACCGGGAGGACAACCGGACTGCAGTGACGACAGCGCTGATCACCCCCTGCACCGCCGCCCCGGACGGCCTTCGGGCGGATCTCACGGGATTTTTGGAGGAAAACCGGTTTGTTTACATCTCGGTCTCCGACGCGCCCCCGGCGATGGGGACGGCGATTTACAGCGGCGGGAAGGAATACCGGGTGGAGCAGAGCGGCGCCGTCCAGGCGGGCAGTGCAATCGAATACGTCTGGGCATTGCTCGTTTTATGTGAGGAGGTGGTCTCGTGGTAGAACTGATCGATCTGATCGACCGGATGGCTGCCGCGCTGAAAACGGCCCTGCCCGAAGCGGAGATTCTCAAGGCCTATCCGGCAGCTCCGGCGGGGACGGCCCTGAACCGGCCCCTCGTGATCCTGGAACAGGGCGCCGTCACCGTCAAGGGGCGCGCACTCGGCGACTACCTGCCCGGCGGCATGGGAAAGAGGGTGAAGGCAGCGGTCAAATTCACCATCTGCGCTCCGCTCCGCCTGGGCGGGGAAGCCTGCGCCCGGCTCTTTTCGGCCCTCTGCCAGACGCTGCTTTTCAATTCCGCCTACGGGATTACCAGCATGACAGCGGGCAGTGTCAGGATCAACAGCGAAAAACACGCCTGTGAGCTCACGGCCACCGCTGTCCTGGAAATGGAGCTTCGGAAAGGGGGAAATGGCTGATGGACCGGATGTCTTTTGGAAACTACACCTTTCCCTACAACCCGGAAAGCCTCAAGATTTCCCGCTCCCGGCGGACCGTCACCCGCTTTTCCCCTCTCTGCGGCAGCTTCGTAGAAGATTACGGGGCAGAGCCGATCCGGGTTTCAGGAGAAGGGGAATTCTTCGGCGCATCGGCCGAGTCGGCGCTCAAAGAGCTGATCCGGGAATTTGAGGCCGAAGAAAGGCACACCCTGACGGTTGGGGGCGAGACCTTTCCCGCCTGCTTCGAAAGCCTCACGGTCGTCCGGAACGCGGAAACCCAGGCCATCCGGTTCCTCTTTGAGTTCATTGAAACCGAAACCCTGTGAGACGGAAAGGAGCAAGACGTGAATTTACAGATCACCGGGACGGCTTATGACGGAACTTCCGTCACGCTGAACCGCCCGCTCTCCCTCTCCTTCCACGCCAAGCTGACCCGCCCTTACGACGAGTTGACGATCATGTTTCTCCCCGTTGAGAAGCAGATCAAAACCCTGTCTGTCTCCGTAAACGGCGCTCTCTTTTTTGACGGGATCGTCGTGACACAGACACTGGAACAGAAAATTTCTCCCGCTTCGAAATTTTTCTGTCGGAGCAGGCCGGGCTATCTGCTGGAGGAAAACCAGCTCAGCCCCTACGCCTATTTCCGGCTGTCGGGCGAATCGATCATCGACCGGTTTGCAAAGCCCTTCGGCGTTGCCGGGGTGCGGCTGTCGGAGGATAAAACCATCAACATCATGCTGGTTTCCGAGAAGGAGAGTTACTGGGACTTTCTGACCGCTTTTTATGTTCAGGCCTACGGCGTGCCGCCCTACATCCGGCGGGACAAGTACATCGAGCTGACACCCTACACTGGACGGGGCTTCTCACTTTCCCCAACCCGGCCCGGCGCGCTCCGGTATTTGGGCTACAAGGAACATTTCGAGAACAAGCTCATCTCCCAAATTTCCTTTTACACCGGAGAGGACGACTTCGGCAGCCTTTATGAAGAAACTTTTATCAATCCGCTGTCCAGCTATGTCGGATATCCGAAAGAGCTTTTTCTCAACCCGACCCGGAGCTGGGTGACGGAGCACCAAAAATACGCGAACTATCTA
The DNA here is from genome assembly GCA_022792755.1 of Oscillospiraceae bacterium. Taxonomy (GTDB): domain Bacteria; phylum Bacillota; class Clostridia; order Oscillospirales; family Ruminococcaceae; genus Metaruminococcus_A. The sequence continues at coordinate 10,903 of JAAWBP010000120.1, forward strand.
TTTTATAAGAGCATGATCGAATCCCGGGCCGTTGAAGTCACCCTGCCCGGCTGGCACGATTTCGAGCCGGGGGACAGCGTTTACTTCGACCGGGGGAAGGGCACCGTCGAATCCCTCTATGTGGGGGAAAACCGGATTGTCACCGGCGGAGAGGGGATTACCACAATCGTCCGCCTGTGGGATTCGGCCCGCAACCCGCTCCTTTGAGCGGCTGCAAACTGCGTGGGGCAGCCTGTAGCCAGGCAGGACAGGGTACCCCTGCGGGCAATTCGCACCCGAACGTTTTGCCGGTTTTTGAGTTTTAGTCCTGCGAGGTGCGTTGCATGAAAACTAAGTGCGTCTCGCAGGGCAGGGTACCCATGCGGGCAGTTCGTAC
>JAAWBP010000121.1 GCA_022792755.1 Oscillospiraceae bacterium
ATTATAAAAAATTCCAGCTTACAAGGCTGGAATATCGGGAATGATGGGGGAATTCATGATGGCCGCTGTAATAGGAACCTGCGCCTTTTCGATCGTGATTGTATTATCGATTCTCATCATTTGCGGATTGCCGTTGGGTGAGTTGACAATGGGAGGGCAGCATAGGGTTTTTCCTAAGAAGTTAAGGATTATTTTAGCGGCGCAGCTTGTTTTACAGATGTTTTTTGTGGTGATTATTTTACAAATGGGCGGATTCCTTCCATTGTGGTTTTCGAGTGATGCGACAAAGATAATCGGCCTTGTTATGGCGGTGTATCTTTCGTTCAATACGGCTGCGAATTTCATGTCAAAAAGTAAGAAAGAAAAATATGTTATGACGCCGCTTTCGTTTGTTTCAGCGGTATGTTTTTGGGTCGCTGCACTGCAAATAAAATAATAGCGGCGTTTGACGAGGATGTGTCAACTTGGATAGCATGGTGAAAAAGCCTTTTGCTAAAACGGCTTTAAACTCGTCAGCTCCCGGTATCGCCTCGGGGAGACCTGGTACCGCGCCTTAAAAACGCGGGAAAAATAGGACGGGTCGGAAAATCCGCACCGGGCGGCAACTTCGGAGACCGGGAATTCGGTGTAGGCCAGCTGGCGGAGCGCCTCGGACATCCGCAGCTCGGTCAGGTGCTCGAGGGGCGTCTCCTTGCAGTATTGCCGGAACAGCCGCTCCAGATGCCGGGCGGAAACCGACAGATGCGCCGCCAGCCCGCCGACGGTCAGCTCCTCTGAAAAATGGGCCTCCAGGTAGTCGAAGGCATCCGCGACGAGATTCAAGCTCTCTGCCGCCGCAGGCTCCGCTTGGGCGTACTGCGCCGAAAGGAAGGCGATCACCGTCTGGAACAGGAGCTTGACCACCGTTTCATACCCTTCGTTTTTCTGGGCGGTTTGCCGCAGGATCATATCGGCGATGTTTTCTAAAAAGGAAAGGTCGGTGCCTTCGAGCCGGAGCATCCCGACTGCGCCGTTGTGCTCCCGCAGCCGCGGCGCGGTCAGAAAGAGCGGGGAAAATCCCGGCATCAGCCGGAGGTCTTCTTTGTCGAAGAGAAGATGACGCTCGTTGTAGCTGAAATTGATGATGGTCAGGTCTTTCACCTGCTCGAAGGCGTGGCTCGACGCTTCTCCGATAACAAATACATCCCCTGCGCCGATCTGGAAGGCTTCCTCCCCGACGGCGTGGAGCGCCTCGCCGCTCAGCACCGCGACGATCTCGGAAAAAGAATGGGAGTGCATGGCGAAAGGGCCGGATAGATGAACCCGTTCCACCTTGAGCTGGTAATAGGCCATATCATCCAGAAAATCGTTTTCGAAACGGTCAACCATGTCGCATTTCTCCTAATACTGGTCTGAAAAATGAATGCGGCGGCGGGCCGCTTTTTTTATAATAGTACCATCAGGGGAGAAACTTTGCAACAGGAGGATATGCCATGCGTTATCAGGAAAATTGGGATCAGGCGAAAAAGAGGATGGAGGCATTTTGGGCCGGCGAACTGACCGACCGATGCTGTGTCGCAGCCACCGGCAGGAAGAAGGACGGCGTTTACCGCAGCTTCCCTCTGCCCGAAAAGGCGGAGGATCGGATGATTTATTGGACCGACCCGGAGCGGATCATCGAGCGGAACCGGGACTTTTTCGAAAACACCTACTATGCGGGCGAATCCTTCCCGCAGATTTTCACCAACCTCGGCGCTTCGGGGCTTGCCGGTTACTTTAAGGGGATCAAGGTTGGCTATGAGGATTCCATCTGGTTCTTCGGGAGCGATGCGGTGAAGGAGGACGACCCTGAAACCGTCGTTTTCGACCGGCAGAGCTTTCTGTATCAAAAGACGCTGGAGCTCTCTAAAGCCTTTGTGGAGGACAGCAAGGGGGATTACTTTATTTCGATGCCCGACATTTCGGGGAACCTCGACCCCCTGGCCCACCTGCGGGGGAGCGACAACCTGCTGATGGATCTCGCTCTCAACCCCGATTGGGTGCACGCGGCCATGCCGAAATGCCTGGAGGCTTGGAAAACCACCATCGACGAGTGCTACGCCATCACCAAGGAGAACAACGACGGTGGGAGCACGGTGGGCTGGCTCGGCATCTGGGGGCCGGGGAAGTTCAGCCAGATGCAGTGCGACCTTTCGGTGATGATCTCCCACCCGATGTTTGAGGAATTCGCCCTGCCGGAGCTCAAAGCGCAGGCGGCGTTTCTGGACCGGGCGCTCTACCACTTCGACGGGATGGAGCAGTGTGCCCATCTCGACTCCCTGTTGGCGATGGAGGATCTCGACATCATCCAGTGGACCTGTGTCGACGGCCAGCCGGAGCCGACCGAATTCATCCCGACCTTGCGGAAAATCCAGCAGGCAGGAAAACGGCTGCTGATCCGGCACAACAAATTCCCGGTGCTCGAAACCCTGCTGACCGAGCTTTCCTCAAAGGGCCTGTTCCTTTACTGTGAATTCGACACCGAGGAAGAAGCGAAAGAGATGATCAAGCTGGCGGAAAAGCTTTCGCATGAGTAATACTGTAACTCCTATAGCGGTGTTTTCAAAGGGAACACGTTTTAACGAAGCCTCAAAACCCGGCGCGGGAATTTCCGCGCCGGGTTTGCATCTTGGAAGGGGTTTGTGATAAACTCTCTTGAAAGGGGATGACAGGATGGTAAAATTGGCACCTGGTGAAATGTCAAAGATCGCCCCGCTTTTTTTCGGGGTGGAGGAGACGATGGTCTGGTCTTGCCTACAGGGAATGATGGGAGAAGGGTGGGCGGATCGAAG
>JAAWBP010000122.1 GCA_022792755.1 Oscillospiraceae bacterium
GAGGGCGCCTTTTTTGCGGCGGTCACCTCCTTGGGGAACAACACCAACAACCTGTTTCTGACCCGGCTCGGCGCCAGCGACTATCAGCTCAGCCTGATGACCATGCTGGCCCAAGTGCTGAGCATGGTCTGCCTGGTGCCCCTTGCGATTTTTACCGACCGGCTGAAAAACAAACGGAGTATGGTGACCCTCCTTTTGGTCTTTATCGGCGCCTGTTATCTCTGCGGGGCAGCCGTCCCCTTTTTGGGGAGCGCCGCCCTTTACCCGATGATCGTCTTTATCGGGCTGGCCGTCGGCGGGGTGGAGCTCTGTACCTCGACCTGGCAGGCTTTTTTTGCCGACGCGACCCTGCCGGACGAGCGCAACCGCCTTTTTGCCGCGCGCAACCAAACCATGTTTATCATCAATATCTGTTTCCCTTTGCTGGCTGGATTGATCCTGACCGCACAGCCGGACAAAGGGGCGCAGGTTGCCACCCATCAGATTTATTACTGCCTGATTGCGGCCTCCGCCGCCTGCAACATCTGGATGCTCAGCAAGATCACCGGCGGGGCGGCGAAGGTGCAGTCGGGCAAGAGTTTCCGGGATTTCGGGGATGCGATCAAAGCCCTTGCGAGAAATAAGCGGTTTTTGTTTTTTGCGGCGGTCGCCTTCCTTTTTTATACCACCTGGAAGCTGGACGGGACAATATTTTATCTGGGGCAGGTCAAATATGTGGGCCTTTCCGACTTCTGGTACACCTTTTCGAACGTCTGCTGCGGGATTGCGCAGTTTGTTTCGATCCGCTTCTGGGCAAGGTGGAACGAGAAGATGGGAGTTCGTTTCAGCCTGATTTTTGGGGCGGTAGGGCTCGTCTTCTCCCCGCTTTGCATCATCCTTCCCCTCCAATTCGAAGGAACGGCGCGGCTGGTGACCCATCTGATGCTCCGGTGCCTCTCCGACCTGACCTTTGCGACGGTGACGCTGAATATCCTCCAGAACCTGCTCCAAGTGATCGGGGAGAAAAACCGCGCCCTCTCAATCGCCGCCTATACGACGCTGATCGCCCTGACTTCGGCCGTCTCGCCGATGATCGGCGTCTCGATCTACACCGGCTTGGGGGCAAACCAGTCCGCAATCGTTTTCACCTTCCTGATCATCCTCGGGCTTCGGCTGCTCTCGGTCGGCGCTCTCTCTTTCCGGTGGTGGGTGCTGCGGAAGGAGCCAAAATGATCCGATGACCGCCAATGCGGAGAAATGAGGGGCATGGCTTTAACTGAAAGGGGGATTTTGTAATGGAAATAAAGAAAAATCCGGTTATCGAATCCGACTACCCGGATCCGGACATCATCCGGGTCGGCGATACATATTATATGGCCAGCACGACGATGCACTACATGCCGGGTTGTGATATCCTGAGATCGTATGACCTGATGAACTGGGAGCTGATCGCCCACGCCTATGACACGCTCGAGCAAACGCCGGGCCATGCGCTCGAAGGGGACGAACAGGTTTACGGCCAGGGGATGTGGGCCCCTTCTCTGCGGTACCATCAGGGGACTTTTTATATCACTTTCACCGGGAACGACACCCATAAAACCTATCTTCTCACCGCAAAGGATCCGGAGGGCCCTTGGGAACAGAGGACGATCGAAGGGTTTTACTATGACAACGGCTTATTTTTCGACGACGACGGGCGGGTCTATATCGTCCATGGGCAGAAGACGCTCCGGATCACAGAGTTGGATGCGGAATTAAAGGGCCCGAAGGCGGGCGGACTGAACCGGGTTATCGCCCGGGATCAAGAGGATGCGCTTCTGGGCTATGAAGGGTCTCATCTGCAAAAGCAGGGGGGACGGTACTATCTTTTCACCTGCCATATGCTGCCGGAAGACGGTGGGCGGAAAACCGAGGTCTGTTTCGCCGCCGATTCTCTGGAGGACGAGTTCGAGGGAAGATGTGTCATCAACGACGATCTGGGCTATCACGGCCTGGGCGTCGCGCAAGGGGGGATGATCGACACCCCCGACGGCGAGTGGTTCCTCTTCATGTTCCAGGATAGGGGAGCGCTCGGGCGGGCGCCGATGGTGATCCCGATGCGGTTTGAGGATGGATTTCCCACAATCGGCGGGGATGGAAGGGTTCCGGCCGCCGTCTCGATTCCGAGCACGAGGCCGGAGCACTATTACGCGCCATTAAATGGGGACGACGATTTTATTTATCAGGCGGGACCTGACGGAAAAATTCATCTCAAGCTGTTCTGGCAGTTTAACCACAACCCGCACGACGATTTTTGGTCGGTCACTGAGCGGGAGGGAGCGCTCCGGCTCCGTTCGGGGAAGCTTTGCCGCAGCCTGCCCCACGCCTGGAACACCTTGACACAGCGGGCGGCAGGCCCGAAATGTGCTGCGGAAATCACGGTGGACGGCTCCGCCCTCAAGGATGGGGACTATGCCGGGATCAGCGCCTTTCAGGGGTGCTACGGCGCCATCGCCTTGGCGAAGGAGAACGGGAGCTACTTCCTGGTCATGTTTGGAAAGCCTGCAAAGGACGAAACGGTTTTCGCCGATTCGGATTTTCTGGACGCAGCGGTGGAATATACGAGGGTTCCGGTCTGCTCCCCGGTGGTTCGGTTCAAGACTTGCCTTGACTTCACTGACAAAAAAGATGAGGCCGCGTTTTATTATCAAGACAGCGGCCGCTGGATTCCCCTAGGAATCCGGCAGAAGCTTTACTTTAAAATGGATCATTTTACCGGCTGCCGGTTCGGGCTGTTTGAATTTTCAGCCAGGGAGACGGGCGGCTATGCCGATTTTTTAGAATTCCGGTTTTTACCGGGCGGGGATTGATGGAAATCACCTCTCCCTGTTTCGATCGTTTGAATGGAATGTAACGGAGGTGCTTGAATGGTATTCAAAAAATATATCGGCGACAAGAGCTTTTATAAAACTGTCTTTGCAATTACGATCCCCATCCTGTTGCAGAACTTCATCACCAACTTTGTCAACATGGTAGACAACATCATGGTCGGCAGCATCGGGACGGAGCAGATGTCCGGCGTCTCGATTGTCAACCAACTGATCTTCATCTTCAATATCACCATCTTCGGCGCGGTCAGCGGCGCGGGGATCTTTACGGCGCAGTACTACGGGAAAGAGGATCTCGAAGGGGTGCGGCATACCGTCCGGTTCAAGCTGGTGGTCTGCGCGGCGGTCAGCGTCGTCACGGTGGCGCTTCTCCTCCTGTTCGGGGAGCCGCTCATCAACCTCTTTCTCCACGACGGGAGCTACGACTGCGACCTCGGGCAGACACTGATCTACGGGCAGGAGTACCTGCTGATCATGCTGCTGGGGCTGCTGCCGAGCGCCCTCACAAACGTTTATGCGAGCACCCTCCGCGAAACGGGGGAGACCTTTGTCCCGATGGTGTTCAGCTTCATCGCGGTCGGGATCAACTGCCTGTTCAACTACTTCCTGATCTTCGGTGTCTGGGGCTTCCCGGAGCTCGGCGTCGTCGGCGCGGCGATTGCGACGGTCATGGCCCGCGTTTTCGAGTGTGTGGGGATTATCTGGTACGCGATGGCCAAGCGCCGCAAATACCCCTTCTTTATGAAGCTTTACCGCCATTTCTACATCCCGCGGGAGCTTTTTATGAGGATCCTCAAAAAAGGGATGCCGCTGTTGGTCAACGAGTGCCTCTGGGCGATTGGGATGTCCCTTTTGAGCATGAGCTACAGTATGCACGGGCTCGCGGTCGTAGCGGGGTACAGCATCTCTTCCACCGTCACCAACCTTTTTAATATGGTTTTCATGGCCTTTGGGACGAGCATTGGGATTGTCGTCGGCCAGCTGCTCGGGGCGGAGAAATTTGAAGAGGCGGTCGACATTGACCGGAAGATGATCGCCCTCGCGGTTTTCATCAGCGTGCTGGTCGGGGCGGTCGTCTTTATTGCGGGCGGCTATTTCCCGCAGCTGTACAACACCACGGAGGAGTCAAAGGAGTACGCTGTTTATTTTATCCGGGTCTGTTCCTGTTTCATGCCTCTGGTTTCGTTTATGCACGCAACCTATTTTACGCTGCGCAGCGGCGGCAAGGTCTGGATTACCTTCCTGTTCGACAGCGTCTTTATCCTCTGCCTGAACGTCCCCATCGCGTTTCTCCTTTTCTCCGTTTTTCATCTGTCCATCTGGGCCATCTTCCCGATCATTCTGGCGATGGATTTCCTCAAATGCATCCTCGGCTTTATCCTAATCAAACGGCGCGCGTGGGTCAACAACCTCGTCGGCCAGCAGGAGCTGGAAGCTGAAACGACATAAAATTAGCCAGAGCGGAGAAGCCGGCGTCTAAAAAGGCGCCGGCTTTTCTTGTTGCTTGGTTTGGGTTCTCAACCTCCATTGGCGGTCGGGAAGGCCCAGCAACAGGTATATAGGGAAGCCGGGCTATGCAAATCGCGGGGAACGGTAAATTGCGAGGGCCGCTGCCTGATTGCGCCGTTTATAGGGCACGCAGCGGCTCTTGTTTTGGGTGAGCTGGCAAATAGTCCGTCAAGCTTTGCAAGTATCGCTCAGCGCAGCGCCGCCGTTCCAAATCCTTTAAAGAAGAGGGGACATTTATTTTCAAGAAGCTGGTGAGGCGTTCCGATAAAAAACCGGAGCCGGTTCATCGAACCGCTCCGGTTTGCTCTGTGCAATTCAAACAGGGATCAGGCCTTTGCCGCCTTGACAGCTGCCTTTTCCAGCTTCCGCAGCTCCTTGTCCTTTGCGAAGTACTCTTTCGTCTCCCGTGCGATGACGCCGCCCAATACGACCAAGGCGATCAGGTTCGGCAGCGCCATCAAGCCGTTGAAGATATCGGCGAGCGTCCAAACGGCTTCCACCGTCAGGTAAGGCCCGATGAAAACGGCGAGGATGTAGATCCAGCGATAGACCGAAACAACCTTCTTCTTCCCATTAGAGAGGTATTCGAGGCAGCGTTCGCTGTAATAGTCCCAGCCGAGGATGGTGGTAAAGGCGAAGAAGACGAGGCATACCATCAGGATAAACGAGCTGACCTCCGGCGGCCAGAAGGGCATTCCGGCTTGGAACGCGTTGGTCGTGACTGCGACGCCCTCCAGCCCGATATTCCAAGAGCCGGTAATGACAATGCAAAGACCGGTCATGGTGCAGATGACGAGGGTGTCGATAAAGGTGCCGGTCATCGAGACAAGCCCCTGGCGGACAGGCTCCTTGGTCTGGGCGGCGGCAGCCGCAATCGGGGCGGAGCCTAGCCCGGCCTCATTCGAAAAGATGCCGCGGGCGATTCCTTTTTGCATCGCGATCATGATCGCACCCAGCGCGCCGCCGGCGGCCGCCCGGAAGCCGAACGCGCTCTCGACGATTTCGGCAATCGCCCCCGGAATCTTTTCCGCGTTGCAGAGAAGGAGGGTCAGGGCGAACACGACATAAAGGACGGACATAAACGGGACGATGACCTGCGAGACGTTGGAGATCCGTTTGATCCCGCCGATGACGACCAGCCCTACCGCCAAAGTGACCAGCACGCCGGCGATGATGACAGTCCAGGAATAAGTCTTTCCAAACAGATCGATTCCCCAACCATTGCTTGGATCGAAAAAGTTGTTGACTGCCGAGGAGATGCCGTTGACCTGCGTGATGGTTCCGATTCCGAGCAGGCCCGCGCCGAGGCCGAAGATGGCAAACATCTTTGCGAGCCACCTCCATCTGCGTCCCATCCCGTGTTCGATGTAGTAAAACGGCCCGCCCAGCACATGCCCGTCCTCCCCGATGCGGCGGTACTTGATCGCCAACACGCCCTCCGCGTATTTGGTCGCCATCCCAAAGAAGGCGGCGATCCACATCCAGAAGAGCGCGCCCGGCCCGCCGGCGACCAGGGCCGTCGCCACGCCGACGATGTTCCCGGTTCCGATCGTTGCGGAGAGGGCGGTGCAGAGCGCACCGAAGCTGCTGACTTCGCCCGAGCCGCCTTCCTCATTTTTCACCATAAACTTGAGCGCCCGCGGCAGATGCCGGATTTGCAGGCACCGCACCCGGATGGTCAGATAGATGCCGACCGCAAGGATCAGCACGATCAGCGGAATGCCCCAAACCTGGTCGTCTACCCATTTCAGGGCATTTGTAATCTGATCCCACATCGTTCTCAATCCTCTTTCTTTTTGTATTTTTTACGGCAGACCACTGGCTGGTAGATACGAAGGCAATTTTCAAAGCGGGGAACACCTTCAAAAGAAAACCCTCCGGCAGAAAGCGGAGGGAGTATCGATAAGATTCCACCTGCATCTTTCGTCTGCTGCCATTGCTGAAAATTCCGCACAGATGCGGATCGGGGGCAAAAGACACAGGTTTTCATTGCCGCTCTGTCCTTTTGCCTGAGAGATTGGAAAACCAGTCCGGCTTCCCGTACACCTTCGGCGCCCTTGCGGGACTCTCCAGAGTACTGCAACACTACAGTATTTACATTTTACCATATATTTTGACATCCTGCAACATTGTTTTTACAGACGCTTCAAAAATGATTCACAAATGCGGGGCCACCAATTCATCCAAAAGGCACGAAAGCGCTTTGCCGGCGAGCGAGCCGTGCAGCCGCCTAATCCAGCGCCTTTCTGAAGATCAGCTCAAACGGCTCCCCGGCAGGGAGGAAGCCGCCGACTTCGTGATAGCCCAGCCTGCGGTAAAAATGCTGGGCCTCTTCCGCCGATGAGGTGGAGGTCATCACCTGTTTAAATTCCTTTTTCTTCATCAAATCCTCCCAGAAAAGGACGAATTCCCTTCCGAAGCCCTTGCCGCGGGACTCCTCCCTGAGGCGGAGCATGTTCATAAAGGGGATTTCATCCCAGAAGAGCCCATACCGGAGCCAGCCGGCGAAGACACCGTCCTCCTCCGCGATGAGAACCCGTTCCTGCTCGACCGCTTTTTTGAGCATCTCCTCCGAAATCCAATGGTCGCGGGAGGCGAGGATGCCGAGGTCGTTCAGGTTTGCAAAACGGTATTCCATCGGGTAAAACTCCTTTCCGTCACAGCGCGTTTTCCCATTCCACTTCCCTGAAGCCGACCAGTACGGTGCGGTCTGTCACGAGGATCGGGCGCTTGACCAGCATCCCGTCTGTGGCGAGGAGGGCGATCTGCTCCTCCTCCGGCATCGAAGGGAGCTTCTTGGACAGCCCGAGCGATTTATAGACGAGGCCGGAGGTGTTGAAGAAACGCTTTAACGGCAGGCCGCTTTTTTGATGCCACCCTTTGATCTCCTCCGCAGTGGGGTTTTGCTCCTTGATGTTCCGCGCCTCATAGCTGATTCCGCGCTCGATCAGCCATTTTTCCGCCTTCTGGCAGGTGGTGCATTTGGGGTACCCGACAAATAGATTCATTTCTGTTCCTCCTCTATCACGTGCTGAACCCGGCCGACCTGCCCGTCTGTCAGCATCACCTTGATTCCGTGGGGATGGGTTTGGCTGTTGGTTAAAATCCGCTCGACCCGGCCTCGGGTCAGCTTTCCGGCCGGCTGATCCTTTTTCAGCACGATATCGACCAGCACTCCGGCTTTGATGCGGCTGCGCACCGTCCCGTCCATCCGTTATCTCCCCCCGGCGGCCTTCCAAAGCCGTACGATATTTTTCATGGCAAACGCCAGGTTTTCCCGGCTGGCGCGCCGGCTGACCGAGAAATCCTGCGGCAGGCGGTTGATGGAAAAGGCGGCGGAAACCCCAAGCTCGTAAGAAGCTTCGGCCCCCTCGTCCAGCCCGCCGGCGACCACGATAACCGGGACGCCGGCCTGCTTTGCCCGGCGCGCCACCCCTGCGACGACCTTCCCCCGCAGGCTTTGAGCGTCGAGCCTTCCTTCCCCGGTGAAAACGGCGTCCGCTCCTTCCAGCATCCGGTCAAAGCCGACTGTGTCCAGCACCGTTTCGATCCCCATCTGGAGGCGGGAGCCGAAGAAGGCGGCCATCCCGGCCCCCATCCCTCCGGCGGCACCCCCTCCGGCCAGCTCGCTGAAATCTGTCCCGATGTCACGGGCGATGCAGCTGCTGAGCTGCCGCAAACCGCTGTCGAGGCGGCGGATCATCGCCTCATCCGCCCCTTTTTGCGGCCCGAAGATGCAGGCGGCCCCATTTTCCCCGTAAAGGGGATTGTCGATGTCGCACATGGTGACGATCTCCACCCCGTCCAGGGCGGGGGCCCGTCCAGAGGCATCGATCCGGACAACCTCGGACAGGGTTCCGCCCACCGGGACGAAAGATTCCCCCGCGCGGTTGTAAAACCGAACGCCGATTGCCGCCGCCGCTCCTGTGCCGCCGTCGTTGGTACAGGAGCCGCCCAGACCGACGACGATCCGCCTGCAGCCCCGTTCCGCCGCCTTTAGGATCAGCTCCCCGACGCCGTAAGTCGTCGTCTTTTCGGGGTTTTTCCGCTCCTCCACCAGCGGAAGGCCCGCGCAGGCCGCCATTTCAATTACAGCGGTTTTCCCCCCGTCGATCAGGCCGTAAAAGGCTTCGGCCGGTTCGAAATAGGGACCGGTTACGGTCAGGAAGATTTTTTCTCCGCCCACAGCCGAAAGGAAGCAGTCTACGCTTCCTTCGCCGCCGTCTGCGACCGGGACGGAGAGGGTTTGGCAGGCCGGGTATTCCTCCCTGATGGCTTCTGCCATGGTTTGGCAGATTTCCTGCGAGCTCAGCGTCCCTTTAAACGAATCTGGGACAAAAATGACTTTTTTCATCGTTCTTCCTCCACAATCACCGAAACGCCGTCCGGGATCACCGTGACGGAGGCATCCGGGTTTTTCAGAATCAGCCGGGCCTGTTCGAGCCCCTCCTCGACCGAGTGGACCGGCGTCATATGGAGGGCGCGGACCATCTCGTCCGGCGCGTCGGAGAGGTAGAGGACAGCCGCCTTTTGGAGGACACGGGCGAAGATTTGGGACTGCCACTGGTCGGGGATGGTTTCCTCCGCGGGGGTGGCGCGAAACCGCGCCATCATGGCATCCAGGTTCTTTTCTTCCGCGAAGGTGCGGTAAAACGCCTCCCCGCCGTGGCCGTCGTTCGACTTGGCGAGCATCAGGATGACGCCGCCCGGCTTTACGGTCGCCTCGGCCGCCGTCATCCCTTTGACCGCCTGATATATATTCTGGTCGAGGGGGTATCCCCCGTTGGTCGAAACCACAATCTCCGCCGGCGCGGCCTTCACCCCGCAGAGGCCGGAGAGGAAGGAGACACCGGCCCGATGCGCCTCCTCGCAGCCGCCCGCCGCGGCGAAGACCACCCGTTTGTCCGGGGAGAGCACCACGTTTAAAATAGAGGCCAGCCCGCAGGCTTTCGCCGCATAGAGCATATCCCGGTGGATCGGGTTCCCGTCGAGGATTCCGGTGCGGGCGCGCGGGTCGTCGATAAAGGCGGCGCAGTGGTTCGACACCACCGTCTCCCGTCCGGCGACGCCGGGCAGGACGCTCTTCCGCCCGCCGGAATACCCGGCGAAAAAATGGGGCTCGATAAATCCCTCCGACACCAGCAGGTCGGCTTCCACTGCCAGACGGTTCAAAACGAGCTCTCCGCCGGAGGGGAGCCGGCCGAGATGGATCAAATTTTCCTCATCGTCGCAGTCGTGTACGACGATCCGCTCCTGCTCCAAGAGCGCTTCTCCGAACTTATAGCGCTTTTCTTCCTCCGTCATGTTGCGGTGGCAGCCCGTAGCAACCAGGATAGTGACCTCCGCCGCAGGATTCCCCTTCCGGATTTCCCGCAGCATCGGCGGGAGCAGAAGCCTGCTCGGAACCGGACGGGTGTGGTCGCTTGCGATCAGTACCACCTTCCGCTTTCCCTTTGCGAGTTCTGCGAGCGGTGGGGAGCCGACGGGATTTTGTAAAGCTTTTTCTACCAGCCCTGCTTCGCTTTGTTCGGGGGAATAATCGTGCAGCTTGGAAACCAGCACGCCGCGGAGCGTTTCCTCCGGCAGGATGCAGGGGAGGGTACCGGTTCCATAGGGAAGCTGGATTGTCTTCATCATCATCTGATTCTCCATTTCGTTCTCTGGTCTGTTTCTGGATTCACGCTCTCACCGACAAGGGCAGGCAGCTCTTTTATTACCCGAATTATATCGCGTTGCCTCCGCAAAGTCAAACGGCATTTCCCATATTTGGGGGCGCGGGGCTGCGGTGAGAGTGGTTCTATCCTGCGGACCTTTCCCAGGCCGGGCCGGGTGGCCCCGGTGGCCAATACGCACACCGACGTTTTTCCAGTTTTTGGGTTTCAGTCCTGCGAGACGCATGAAGCAGAATTACAATGCACCTCGCGGGTTACCAACGTTATTACTTATTCTACTTACGGATCGCGTCTGGCCAGTCTGGCCACAGACCGCGACTGTTCAGCCGGGATCACCCGGCGCGGAGGCACTCCGCTGCACTCGTCAATCGAGGGTGATGGAATTAGACAAACGCTGGAGAGAGTCAAACGCCTGACCCAGCATCCAAACAGCCCCGGCCGGACGAATGTCCAGCCGGGGTTGTTTTCGGTTCCAACGATACCAGGCGGGAGAGCACCCCCTGCCCGCCGCTTATTCCTCTTTCTGGGGTTTCTCAGGGGGGGAATAGTGGATCAAATCCGAAACATCACAGTTCAAAGCAAAGCAGATCCTCGAGAGTACGCCCAGATCAGGCCGTTGGATGATATTCTTGCAGTACGCCTGC
>JAAWBP010000123.1 GCA_022792755.1 Oscillospiraceae bacterium
AGAACCTTGTTGCTCCCGATGGTCGCAATAAGAACCTGACCCATTAGCGCAGTCGAAGATTTCGAACGGGTACCCCAGAACCTTGTTGCTCCCGATGGTCGCAATAAGAACCTGACCCATTAACGCAATCGCGATTTGCAGATAGTGATAGATTTAACGGTTCGTAACCCGCGAGGCACATGGTATGTGTTATGTTTGTTTTATCTTAAGGCACCTCGCAGGATTGAAATTTAGGGATTGGCAAAGCCTTGGAGTGCTGGTTACCGGCAGAGGCTCCTTGCGCGAAGGTATTCCGCTGAACCGTCCTGCCGAGGCCACTCGATGCAGAAAGGAAAGCTATGGAGGAACATAAGGGCCGTTATATAGAAGAAAGCAATATTATCGTAGGGCGGAACGCCGTCCAGGAGGCGCTGAATGCCGGCGTCGAACTGGACAAGCTCTTTGTGGCGGATCACCGGCAGGAGGGCAGTATCAACCGGATCGTCGCCGCTGCCAAACAGCGCGGTGTGGTTGTAAAGCAGGTGAGCAGCCAAAAGCTGCGCGCCATCTGCGGCAGCGACCACCACCAGGGGATCATCGCCGCGGCGAGCTGCGCACGGTATGCCTCGGTCGAGGAATTGCTGGAGGCAGCTGCCGGGCGAGGAGAACCCCCTTTTTTGATTCTGGCGGATGGGGTGGAAGACCCTCACAATCTGGGCGCTTTGATCCGGACGGCGGAGGCCGCCGGTGCGCACGGGCTGATTATTCCAAAGCGGCGGAGCGCGTCGCTGACGCCGGTCGTTCAGAAAACCTCTGCCGGTGCCGTGAATCATCTGCCGGTGGCCAGAGTTTCCAACCTGGCGGCGGCGATGGACCGGCTGAAAGAGGCGGGCCTGTGGTTTTATGCAGCTGATATGGAGGGGGAACCCTGGTGCGGGCAGGACTATACCGGACCCTGCGGACTGGTCGTTGGCTCTGAAGGGGAAGGGATCAGCCGGCTGGTGCTGGAGAAATGCGACTTTCGGGTCAGCCTGCCGATGCGGGGAAAGGTGACCTCTCTCAACGCGTCGGTTGCAGGTGGGATTCTGATGTACGAAATCGCCCGTCAGCGGATGGGGATCAAGGCAAAATAATTTGGCCACGATCGATTTCAAGTGGCAGCGGAGGGAAGAATGAGCGAAATGAAACGGTTGTCCGTGGATGATATCCTGGACGACATCAAACGGAAAAAGAGCGGCGAACAAGCTGATTCTTCGGCGCCTGCGGTGGACGTGGACAAGCTGATCGCTGAAATTATGACCGATAACAGGGAGAAGGCGGCTCGTCCGGAGCCCGATTCGGCTCCGCCGGCCGCTGAAACGGCAAAGCCGGCGCCGCCTTCTCCTGCCGAAAATCCAAAACCGGAGCCGAAGATAGAGAGGCCTCCGGAGAAATCAAAGGAAAAATTTACCCTTCAAATTGATTTTGACAGGGAGCCTCCCGAAGCTTCTCCAAAGCCGAAATCAAAATCCGGCCAGGCGGAAAACGGGGTTTCAACGGTTGAACTCCTCGCTGAGTCTGCTGCCGGATTGAGGGGTACAGCCGTTTCGAGGCGAGAGGAATCCCCGAAAAATGAACCGGAAGAGCAGCTCCTTCCAAAGCCTGATCCAGTTTTGAAGGAATCGGATGCATTGAGCGAGCCGACCAGGTACATAGATGGAGACGGTTATTTCCGCAAACCTGCCTCTGATGGCGAGGAAGCCTCTCTTTCACCCGATCCGCACGCGTTTGAAGCGGTGAAGGAGCCAGCCTCCGAGGCTTCCGACGACGTAGGAGAGGAATATCTTGAGTACCGCCGCCCGGAGGATGAGCGGGAGGTTTACACCGAAATTTTGTCGACCCGCAGCAAGCTTCTGCTTCGGATCGTCCTGCTGGCGGTTTTCGGGGGAGCGGCGCTGGCGCTTACGGTGCTCCAGGAATTTTTTCCGCAGCTCCTCCCATCGGTTCTGCGAAAGGCGGAGCAGCCCCTTTTTTACCTGGTCATCCAATTTGTTTTGCAGGCGTCCTGCCTGCTGACCTGCTGCTCGATGATCGGCGAGGGCCTGGCGGCAGTAGTCAAGCTGCGCGCCAACAAGGACAGCCTGCCGGCGCTGGCAGGGCTGGCGGGATTGATCCAGACAGTCGTCTGCTTTTTTCAGGTTGGCTCAGTTAACGACGCTGCGGTACATCTTTACACCCCGGTGATCGCCGCGATTTTGCTGTGCAGCTGCGGGGCGAAGCTGATGATGGTCAACCGGATGATCCTAAACTTCCGGGTGGTGACCTCCCCTTACGAAAAGTATACGACGGCGTTGATCGAAGACGAGGATGCGGCGCTCGAATTGACCCGCGGCTCAGTCACCGATGTCCCGATGGTCGCGGTCCAAAGAAAGACCGGCTTTGTCTCGGATTTCGTCGCCTATTCGACCGATGAAGACGCCTCCGACTCCTATGCCAGGTTTCTCGCGCCGATCGGCTTCGGGTTCGCCGTGCTGCTCGGGGTTGCAGCCGGGGTGATGGGCGCGAGCCTTCCGGCTGCCTTTACGACGGTGTCCGCCGTGACATGTATGTTCGCCCCTTTTTCTTACCTATACATGGTTCAGATGCCGATGTCCCGCGCTGTCAAAAAGTACAGCCGGACGGGAGGGGTGATCCTCTCGTCCGGTGAGCTGGAGGACTTCAGTTATACCAACGCCGCTGTCGTCACGGCGCACGACCTGTTTCCGGGGAATGCGGTGAAGCTGTACGGGATCAAAACCTTCGCGGGGCAGAGGATCGACGAGGCGCTGATGGACGCCGCCAGCGTCGTACAAGAGTCCGGCAGTGTCCTGATGAACGTCTTTGCTCAGATCACCGGCGGGGATGAAAAGCTCCTCCGCCCCGTGGATTCCCTGGTCTATGAAGACGGGATGGGAATTTCCGCCTGGGTGGACAACAAGCGGGTGCTCATCGGCAGCCGCGACCTGATGATCAACCACGGGATCAGCGTCCCGTCCCGCGATTATGAGGAGCGTTACCTTAACGAAGGGCACGACCTGATCTATCTTTCGACCTCTGGGGAGCTGACAGCTGTTTTTCTGGTCAGGTTCTTTGCAGCGCCTGAGGTGAGCGAGGCGATCCGCCGGCTGCGCAATAATGGAATCCACCTCGTGATCAAATCGGTAGACGCGGTGATCACGCGGCAGAAGATGGCTGAGGTCTTTGACGAAGACCAGTCCTGCTTTAAGATCCTTCCGTCGCGTCTCCACGCCGTATACGACCGGTATTCGTCGAGCCGGGAAAAAGGCGGGAGCTCGGTTCTGAGCAACGGTACCTTCCGGGCCTTTACAGGCTCGCTGATTGGGGCGAAACGGCTCCGGATGTCGATCCTCCTGGGCAGCATTATTCAGTTTGCCGCGGTGTTTTTGGGGCTGGCGATGCTGATCGTCCTCACGCTGATCTCGGGGATGAGCGAGATGAAGGTGCTTTCGCTCTTCCTTTACCATACGATATGGCTGGCGGCAACTTGGCTGCTGCCGCGGCTTAAGTCGATATAATATGAAGGGCGGGCGTTTTCCGAGGGAGCGCCCGCTTCATTTGACTGCGGAAGGCCGTGCCGGGCGGAGAATGGGATGGGACCAGTCAGACGGTTTCGGGAAAGAGGGGGTTAGGTGTGAAACGGAGGCCGATGAAAAAGCTTCTCCTTTTGACCGTTTTTCTGGCGATGCTCTTTCTGTGCCAGGGATGTTATCACCTCCTCGCGAATGCGGAGCAAGAGACCTTTACATCGCCGGAGGGGACGAATACGATTATTGTTCAATACGACCTTGTCTGCCGGCCCACAATCTATAAAAGGGGATGGCCGTGGAACCGGAAGATATGGGACTACCCAGGCAGCGGTTTTATGGAAACTGTACATTTCGGCGTGGAATGGCTGTCGGAAAGCGAAATCCGGCTGACCTACGACGATGTAAACGATAAATTCGATGAGGAATATCTCATCACCATCCCGGACTGATGGAATAAAAGACAATGGATAAAAACGATCGGCAGCGCTTGCAGTGCTGCCGATCGTTTTTAGGTTCTGCCGTTTTGAAACGAAATCTTCGGCATTTATCAATCAAACACGGCTTGGATCAAAGCGGGCAGAGGAATGGGGTTATATTGACAAACGGTTGTCATATCTGCCCTTAAAACGGCATAATGATAGGAAGGACAAGCGGCAAATCTTTATTTTTGTGAAATATCATCAAAAAACAGCGCGATATTTTGTAGGAACGTCCTGTAAAATTCGTTGCACAATCTAGACAGTTATGATATAATCCAGACATGCAAATTGAATTTTGTATGCAGTTTTGACAAAGAAGGAGTGGTCATATGAGTCGCTTAGGGGCGGATCGGATTAAAAATGTTGCATTGGCAGGCCATGCAGGGTCTGGAAAGACCTCGCTGGCGGAGGCTATGATGTTCAAGGCGGGGGTCATTGACCGCCAGGGCAGGGTGGCCGATGGAAATACGGTCTGTGACTTTGATCCGGAGGAAATCAAGAGGAAAGCCTCTTTGTCGCTTTCTGTCGCGCAGTTTGGGTACAACGACGTAAAGCTCAATCTTTTGGATACGCCGGGGCTGTTTGATTTTACCGCCGGCCTTTATGAAGGGGTCAGCGCTGCGGACAGCGTTTTGATCGCCGTATCGGGCAAATCCGGTGTGACGGTGGGGGCGAAAAAGGCCTATAAGCTGGCAAAACAGCGGGGAAAAGCCACCATGTTTTTCGTTGGGAAAATGGACAGCGAGAATGCTGATTTTTATAAAGTCCTGGAAAGCCTGAAGACGGAATTCGGCCCTTCGGTCTGCCCGATCGTGGTGCCGTTCGTCCAGGATGGAAAGGTCGACTGTTATGTCAATCTGTTGGAGATGCGCGCTTACCGGTACGGGAAAAACGGTATCGCTGTCCAGACCGACATGCCGGACAGCGAGCACCGTCTCGACGGGCTGATCGCAGCGATCAGCGAGGCGATTGCCGAAACGGACGAGGAACTCTTCGAGAAGTTTTTCTCCGGCGAACAGTTTACATATTTTGAGCTGGTCAGCGGCCTGCACAACGGGATCAAGAGCGGCAGCATCACCCCGGTTCTCTGCGGCAGCGCGCAGGAACTGGAGGGGATCGACATCCTGCTGGAGGCGGTCGCCAAAATGCTCCCCTCCGCTGCGGAAGCTTCGGGCAGGGAAGCGGTCTGCGCCGATTCCGTCATCAATGTCGACTGTGATGCGGATTCCCTGCTCAGCGCCTATGTCTTTAAAACGGTGGCGGATCCCTTTGTCGGGAAGCTTTCCTATATCAAAGTCGTGTCGGGCGTGCTCACGGCGGAAAGCCCCGTGGTCAACATGACCTCCGGGCAGCCGGAAAAGATCGGGAAGCTGCTCAATGTCCGCGGAAAGAAGCAGGAGGAGGCCAAGGAGGCTGCTGCCGGCGATTTCGTAGCGGTTACCAAGCTCAGCGCCCTGACCGGGGACACCCTTTGCGACCCGAAACGCCAGGTCGTCTTTGAAAAGGTGGAATTCCCGGCGCCCTGCTATTCCTTGGCGGTCAAAACCTCTGCGAGCGGGGATGAAAGCAAAATTTCCAGCGGCGTCCACCGTCTGCTGGAGGAGGACCTCACCCTGGGCTTTGAGCTGAACACCGAGACCCACCAGCAGATCCTGAGCGGGCTCGGCGAGCAGCATCTCGATGTGGCGGTTTCAAAGCTGAAAAATAAATTCGGCGTCTCGGTGGAGCTGGAAGCGCCGATCATCGCTTACCGTGAAACGATCCGCAAAAAGGTGAAGGCGGAGGGGAAACACAAAAAACAGACCGGAGGCCACGGGCAGTACGGCCATGTCGTGATAGAATTCGAGCCCTGGGACTGCGACGAAATGGTCTTCGAGGAGAAGGTATTCGGCGGCTCGGTTCCGAAGGGGTATTTCCCTGCGGTTGAAAAGGGGCTGCGCGACAGCGTTCTAAAAGGAGTTCTCGCGGGATATCCGGTCGTGGGGCTGAAAGCGACCCTCCTCGACGGTTCCTATCACCCGGTCGATTCCTCTGAAATGGCCTTTAAAACCGCGGCGGGTATCGCCTACCGCGACGGAATTTCGCAAGCTTCTCCTATCCTCCTCGAGCCGATCGGCCTGCTCAGAGCGATCGTGCCGGACGATAAAACCGGCGACCTGATGGGCGATCTGAATAAGCGCCGGGGGCGCGTTTTGGGGATGAATCCGGAGGAGCAGGGCTACACCCTGATCGAAGCAAACGCCCCGATGTCCGAAATGCAGGATTTCGCCAACACCCTTCGCCAGATGACCCAGGGGGATGGGAGCTTTACCATCTCGTTCGAGCGGTATGAGCCGCTCCCTGAGCAGCTGCAGGCAGCGGTCATCCAAAAAGCGGCAGAAATTTTCGGAAAATAGTCGGTACTGATTTGGAACACAGGGACATATACATTACTATCGCGTCAGCAAGTAGGGGGTAGTGTGATATGTTCCTGTGTTCTGTTCGTCTGTCCAAGGTAAAAGTTTTTGCGATTTTTGCCGCGGTTCTGGTGGTTGGGATTGTTTCGATCCTGCTGATCACCTCGCTTTCCGGTTCCGACCAGCCGCCTGCGTCGATGCCGCCCGCGGAGATGATGACGGTTGAAGCCAATGAGCAAAGGGTGGCGTTTTTGGAGTATTTCGGCTGGAAGGTCGTGTCGGATCCGACGGAGGTGTCCGAAGTTGCGATTCCGGCGGAGTTCGACGAGGTCTACCAGAATTATAATGCCATCCAGAAGCAGCAGGGCCTCGATTTGGAGGGATACAAAGGGAAAACGGTGCAGCGGTTTGCTTACCTGATTACCAATTATCCCGATGGGAAGACAAATGTTTATGCGCATCTGCTGGTCTGTGACAATGTGATCATCGGAGGGGATGTGGCCTCCACCGAGCTCGACGGCTTCATGCACGGATTTCTGCGGCCGTAGCACTTCGGGTCGACAGGGAACATTTGTAAGTATTAGCTTCTGTATGAGTATTTTTGCTGTTTTCAATGGGAGTCAAAAAATCAAAGTAAAGAAGCCTGCTGGGTCATCCCAGCAGGCTTCTTTGCTTACTTCATCATATAAGCGACATTTTCCATCACATTTCCAATGGTCTTCATCGCCTTGGTGGCGCTTTTTTTCATCATCCGGCCCTTCTGCTTTTTGGCTTTGACCATGTAGGCCGCTGTACCGACTGCGGCGCCAACGGCGACTCCTTTGGCGACGGAGCTCATTAAGTGGTTCATGGGAATCCCTCCTGCAACAATAAAAATTTGATTTGATTTCTGCTTTTTTATTGTTGCCTTTTCCGTTTTTCTGATACCTAGGATTCTTTGCCAATTCCGATATGACTCATGAAAATAAAAGTTTAAAATTTTGCTTTTTGCTTTGGGTTTTTTTCTTTTGGATTTCTATTTTATGCAAAACATCAAAACAAAATGGCTGTCAAAAAATAAAGAAAAAAATTCATAGCGAAAATTGCCAAAAGCCGGAAAAGAATATATAATGAATCTGTTTGACGCGTAAAAAATGAAAATTTTTCTTTGAGAACCGCCTCTTTTGCGGGAGGGCTTTCAAAGGGATATAATACAGTTGTACGGAGGAAATCAATGCTGCAAAAACAATCTCTCGTCGCCGCAATCCACGACCTTTCCGGCTTTGGCCGATGCTCCCTTTCGGTGATCCTGCCCTGCCTGTCCGCCATGGGGGTTCAGGTCTGCGCTGTCCCGACGGCCGTCCTCTCCTCCCACACGGGGGGGCTGGGCGAGGTGGAGTTTCGGGACTTGACTGACTACATCGTTCCGGCGCTCGAACATTATAAACGGCTCGGGTTGGAGTTCGACTGCGTTTACAGCGGCTTTCTGGGGTCGGAGGAGCAGATCGACCACTGCCTGGCCTTTTTAAAGGGATATCCGCAGGCCTTCAAGGTCGTCGACCCTGTGATGGGAGACCACGGAAAGCCGTACCGCACCTGCACCGAAAAGATCCGGCAGCGGATGGCGGAGCTCGTTTCTGAAGCTGATTTGATCACTCCGAATACAACCGAGGCATCGATTCTTTTGGGCGAACCCTTTCCCGCTCAGCCGATGACGCAGGGGATGGCGAAATCCTGGCTGCTGCGGCTGTGCAAGCTGGGGCCGAAGTTTGTCCTGATTACGGGGGCGGAGATGGCCGACGGCGTTGTCGCCAATATCGGCTACGACAGCGAGCGCAGTGCGTTCTGGCGGGTCGACTGCGACTATGTCCCAGCGAGCTATCCGGGAACGGGCGACATCTACGCCAGCGTCATCGTCGGCTCCCTGCTGACGGGGGACAGTCTGCCGATCGCCATGGAGCGCGCCACCCGCTTCTTGGAGCTCGCGATCAAGACGACCTTCAGCTATGGGACGGACACGCGGTTTGGGGTCATGCTCGAGAGAAACCTTGCCTGGCTGACCCAGCTTCATTCTTTGAAGGGGTATCAACTGATGTAGGAGAGAGGTTCCATGAGCAAAAAATTTACATTGTACGACATTGTCATCGTCGGCGTGATGGCGGCGATCATCTTCGCGCTGACTTATTTTATCCGGATCGAGATCCCGACGCCGGCGGGCCCGACCAACTTGAAGCTGGCGAACGCTTTTATCCTGATGGCGGGCATGGTCTTCGGCGGCCTGCGTGGGGGGCTTGCAGGCGGCATCGGCTCGATGATCTTCGACCTGCTGAATCCGGCATATATCGCCACCGCGCCGTTTACCCTGGTATTTTTCTTCATGATGGGATTTGTCTGCGGCGTTATTTCGGGGATTGGGAACAAAAGGGGACATCAAACCCTCTGGAATATTGTCGGCGGGATTTCCGGCGCCCTTACTTATTTTGTCCTGCATATCAGCAAAAGCATCATCGAATTGGTTCTGGCAGGGAGCGACCTTTTCGCAGCGGTCACCGCCTGTTCCACCAAGATGGTGACCTCCGGGATCAACGTGATAGTCGGCGCGGCGATCGCCGTTCTCATCGCCCCGGCGATCAAGCTGGCGGTTTCTAAAACCGGGATCTATCAAAAGGCGCAATAGGAGGAAATACGATGGTGTCAAAAAGAATCCTTACCATGCAGGATCTGTCGTGTGTCGGCCAATGCTCTTTGACCGTAGCGCTCCCTGTACTTTCCGCAAACGGTATTGAAACCTGTGTCCTTCCCACTGCTGTTCTTTCAAACCACACCGCTTTTGAAAGGTGGAGCTGCCTCGATTTAACCCCAGAAATGGAGAACATCATGGCGGCGTGGCGGGAAAACGGCTTTAAATTCGATGCATTTCTGCTGGGATATCTCGGTTCCACTTCCATTATGGATGTCGCAAAAATCTGTTTTAGAGATTTCTCAAAGGAAGATGCCGACGTGATTATTGACCCTGCGTTTGGTGACAACGGCAAGCTTTATCCTGCTTTTGACGGGGAATATGTAACTGCTATGGCAGGCCTCGTCTCCTCGGCAAATATCATACTTCCCAATCTCACGGAAGCCTGTTTCCTGACAGGAACCGAATACAGGACTGATGGGTCGGTTACATTTGCCAAGGAGACGGTAAAACGCCTTACGGAGCTTACCCCGTCGGATATTGTGTTGACCGGTATCGAGCGCGGCGGTGAAATCGGTGAGCTGATTTATTCAGACGGCGTATTTTCCGAAGTGTGGGCAAAAAAATTGCCGCGCCGCTTTCACGGTACCGGCGACCTGTTCGCTTCCGTTTTTACGGCGGTATATCTGCAAAGCGGGGATATGGCAGCGGCCTGCGAAGCTGCCGGCAGTTTTGTTGCATCGAGCATCTGCGCGACGGATGCCTCCCATACTTATGGGGTCAATTTTGAATCTGTTTTGAATCATCGGAAGTGACGATTACAGATATTTCGAAGGCACTGCTGTAAAACGGCCCGTTTTGCAGCAGTGTTTTTCATTTTGCGAGGACTTTATCGATCATCCCCCAACTTCCAGAGCGGCCCGGCCCGTCTTGTGATGCGGTGAATTTGGTGGTATACTGAAAATCAAACAAAAAAGCCGTGGGTGGCTGCAAACCCCATCCAGGCGGAAAGAAGGCTGTTTGTATGGACGATTCAAATAGAGTCCCCGGGGATTCCAACCGGATTACGAGGGAGTATCTGGATTCCCTGCTGATCGAAACCCGTTATATCGGTTCGGTGCTCCCGGATACCTCGATGGAGCTTTACGGAGCTGCGTTCGGCACCCCGATTATGACCGCCGCCTTTTCCCATCTGGATAAAATATACCACTGCCCGGATGGAATGGCCAAGACCGCTCAGGGCGCTTTTGGCGCAAAAGCGGTGATGTGGGCCGGGATGGGTGACGAGGCGGAGCTCCGGGCGATGATTGAAACCGGGGCGAAGGTGATCAAAATCATCAAGCCCTATGCGGACGAATCCCTGATCTACCGGCAGATCGAAGAGGCGGAGCGCTGCGGTGCGCTGGCGGTCGGGATGGACATCGACCACAGCTTTTCAAAGAATGGAACTTACGACACCGTATTCGGCGACCCGATGGAGTCGAAAACGGTGGATGACCTGAGGCGGTATATCAGGGCGACGAAGCTGCCCTTTGTCGTGAAGGGGGTCCTGAGCGTTCACGATGCCAAAAAAAGCGCCGAGGCCGGGGCAAAGGGGATCGTTGTGTCTCACCACCACGGCATCAGCGACTATGCGGTCCCGCCGCTGAAGGTACTTCCGAAAATTGTGGAGGCGGTTGGCGGACAGCTTCCCATCTTTGTCGACTGCGGCATCGAACGCGGTTTCGATGCCTTTAAAGCGCTCGCTCTGGGCGCGACGGCCGTCTGTGTGGGGAGAACCATCCTCGACAACCTGGTGCGGGACGGCGCCCAGGGCGTTCAAAACCGGATCGAGGGGATGACACGCGAGCTTGCGGGTGCGATGGCACGCACCGGGAGCCCGGATATCCGGCAGATCGACCCCTCTGTCATCTGGGAGTATTAGGGCGTTTTCTCAGCCCGAAAAAAGTTTCGATCATCTAAAACAGATGGGGCAAATCGGCACGCGCTCTCTGGGGAGCGATTCACTTGCCGCTTGATTCTTTACGAAATCGTTCGTTCCATCAGCAAAGGCGGGGACAGCAATCCATTGCTGTCCCCGCCTTTTTATCACTGCTTTTCAACCGGCACCCAAATCTCGCTCTGATAATCCGCCGCCGTCATCATCCCTGCCGAATAGGCTTCGATGTTCATTTCATAGGTTGGCCGGTAGTTGGAAGTCGGGAAGAATTCCGCATAGATTCTATGCCACGTCTTCTGGATTGCGTCCGGCATAGCGCCTGTAACGCCGAAAACTACCCACATCTGCTCGGGAATCTCGGCCAGCCGAAAGCCCGCGGGAATTTCGCCGCCGCCGTACACTGCTGCAATCGAATAGTCGAAAGTTTTGCTGTTGGTCGGTTCGTTGCTATAGCAGATTCCATAGATAAAACTCCTGTCGGGAGTTTGCTTTAAAAGCATTTCCACCGTTCCGTCTTTATGGGAACGTGTCCAGAAATCAGGGATGGTGTTTTGATTCTGCGTATCGTCAATGCTCTGCTTTTCGACTTTTTCCAGGACTTGAAACGCCTTCTTTTTTACGATTTTGTAATCCATTACACTGCCGCCTTTCAAAATAATCTGTACCGAAACACGGGAGAGCGATTTCAGGCATCCACCGTCCCGTTTCACTTCGGACGGCGTGATGCCATGGAAGCGGGAAAAGGCACGAGTGAAGCTTTCGGGACTGTCATAGCCGTACTTGAGCGCAACGTCAATCACTTTAGCGCCGGTCAGGGAAAGCTCACTGCCGGCGAGGGTCAGCCGCCTGCCGCGGATGTATTCGCCGAGCGGAATGCCGCAGAGGATGCCGAAGATGCGTTGGAAATAAAAGGGCGAGCAGGCCGCCTGTTTTGCAATAACTGCGAAGTCCAGTTCATCGGTGATGTGCTCTTCGAGATAATCTACGGCATTTTGAATTCCGGTGATCCAGTTCATCCGTTCTCTCCTTTCGGTACAATTATGATAGCGGAAAAGACGGCGGATTGCCTGATAGTCTATGCTCGGGCATGTCAGATAAAATGGACTACAGCCTATAGAGCGCCTCCGCAGTTTCATCGATTGTTTTCCCCGACGTGTCGATCTTCACCGTCCCCAGCGCTTCATAGAGGGGGAGGCGGGCAAGGCTCCGTTCCAGCACATCCGGCATGCGGAGGCCCTCGTCTATATCGCGTTGCAGGCGGGACTTGAGCGCTTGTTCGGAGCAGGTCAGGGAGACGGCGACGACACGGCAGCCTGCGGTGTCCAGCCGTGACAGGATGTCGTCTATGATCGCCTGCTCGTGCATCACCCAGCAAAAAACGACGGTTTGATAGGCGGAGCAGCGAAGGAAATTATTTAACAGGTGGCAGATGTTGTCCACCACCATTTCCTTGGTCTCCTCCGTCACGGTAAAGGGGTGGGCGTCCCAGCACCAGTCGCCGTCCAGAAAGACGCTGTTTGAAAGCTTTTGGCGGCAGAGCAGCTTACAGGCGGCCGTCTTTCCCACCCCCATGGTTCCGCCGATGAGGTAGAGACGTTTCATCCGTCATCCTCCGGCTGCCAGAGCTGCCCGGGCCGTTTTTCCTTTTTCTTTGGAGGGAAACCCCGGTCGAATTCCGCTAACGCCGCGCTGTCCGTTGTGTAGACGGGCGGGTCGGAGTAGGTCCCTTTTAAACCCCTTGCCGCTTGATCATCCAGGATTTTTACCATAAAGAAGGGAGCTTCTTCGCTCCTGTCGGAGTCCTCGTGAAAAATACCGTGCTTCGATCCGCTTTCGAAGCCGAACCGGCCGTAATATGCGGGTGAACCGGAAATGACGACGGCGGGGTACCCCATCTCTTTCGCCCGTTCCAGGGTAAAGCGGATCAGCTCCCCGCCGTACCCTTTTCCTTGGTATTCCGGCAGG
The DNA here is from genome assembly GCA_022792755.1 of Oscillospiraceae bacterium. Lineage (GTDB taxonomy): Bacteria > Bacillota > Clostridia > Oscillospirales > Ruminococcaceae > Metaruminococcus_A. The sequence goes on from JAAWBP010000123.1 coordinate 12,984, forward strand.
ATGCTGACCGGCCCGAACAGCAGAAGGCCGGTTTCGCCCCCGCTGTCCAGCTTGAGCCTGCCTTTTGCGTAGGCGATCTGTCCGACAATCCGTCTGTCTATCTCCAAGACATAGCTGAGTTCCGGCACAAAGCAGGGGTCGTCCCGCAGATTGTGCAGAATCAAATGTTCGTCGCAGCCGGGGCGGTAGACATTCCAAAACGCCTCGCGGGCCAGGTTTTCCACCTCTCGGAAATCTCTGTTTTCCTCTAAACGGATCATGTCGATCAATTCCCCTTTCAAACAGTATTGAGCGTTTGGATCAAAACAGCTCGTCCAATAAGACATAGTACCGTGTTTTCTCCCAATCGAGGGCGAGGCCCAATCTGCAAATACCGGTGGCCGCTTTTAATTATAACCCGACTTTATCGGGAGAGCAATTCCGAAGTGGAAATGAATCGACGAGCTTCCTTCTTTCCAACCGTTTGACAGCATATATATGGATGCGCTGCGGCTACAAATCAGGGCCGTTCCGGAAAGAGAGCCCGGCCTGACTCGACAACATATCAACCGTCGGTGCGGAGCAACAGGAAACCGGCCGTTGTCCAGAAATTGGACGAACGGTTTTATGACGAAATATAGGCGGATTTTGTTGACTTATGGGTTTGAAGTCTGTAAAATAAAAGTGTTCATGCTTTTTTAATAGACCCATGGTCGAAGGAGGATAACCATTGGCAAGAAATATTCAGATCAAACGGCTTCGGGGAATCCATCTGTCGCACCGCAAACACACGGCGGAGCGCGCGACGGAAACGATGCCGGTTCCAGCAAAAGTTTCAATCCCAATGCAGCAGCATATGGGAGCGCCCTGTACTCCTATGGTCAGAGTGGGCGAACCGGTGAAGGTCGGGCAGAAGATCGGCGAAAGTGAGAACAATTTCTCTGTCCCGATCCACTCCAGCGTGTCGGGTACGGTGGTTGAGATCACCGACCGGGTCGATGTCGGAGGGCGCCTCGTGAAAAACGTCGTCATCGAAACGGACGGCAAACAGGAAATCAGCGAGGAGGTCAAGCCGCCTGTCGTCGACAGCAAGGAAGATTTCATCAAGGCTGTTTATGAGAGCGGGCTCGCCGGTTTGGGCGGCGCCGGGTTCCCGGGCCATATCAAGCTGGGTTACAAGGACATCGACCGGGTGACCAAGCTGGTGGTGAACGCGGCCGAATGCGAGCCTTACATCACGTCCGACTACCGCGAATGCATCGAAAATGCCGACGATGTGGTAGACGGCATTAAAATGGTCAAGAAGTGGTTGAATATCAAGGACGTTTACATCGGCGTAGAGGACAATAAGCCGATTGCCATCGACAATATGATGAAGATTCTGGAAGACGACCCGGATATCAACGTCATCGAGCTGGAGTCCCGTTATCCGCAGGGGGCGGAGAAGGTGATTATTTACGCCTGCACCGGCATCGTGGTGGAGGATGGGAAGCTGCCCGCCGACTGCGGCGTGCTGGTGATGAACGTCTCCAGTGTGGGCTTCCTCTCCCGCTATATCAAAACGGGGATGCCTTTGGTGCGCAAACGGCTCACCGTCGACGGCGGCGGGGTGAACGACCCCAAAAACGTCTTTGTCCCGATTGGAACGAGGATCGGGGATCTGCTCGACTTCTGCGGCGGCGTGAAGGAAAACTGCCGGAAGATCCTCATGGGCGGCCCCATGATGGGGATCGCGGTTTACGACCTGGACGCGCCGGTGATCAAAAACAACAACGCAATCCTCGCCCTGAGCGAAGACCAGATTGCGGATACGAAGGAAACCGCCTGCATCCGGTGCGGCCGGTGTATCTACGCCTGCCCGATGCGCCTGATGCCCCGCGCTCTCGAGATGGCTTATGACACCCGCAACGCAGAGGCGTTAAAGAAAGGGAACTTAAGCCTTTGTATGAACTGCGGCAGCTGTACCTTCGTCTGTCCGGCGAAGAGGAACCTCGCTCAGAAAAACCAGCTTGCTAAAGCGTTTCTCCGGCAGGCCGGACAGAAAAAGAAATAGGAAGGGGTATTGCATTGGAAAAGCTTCTTGTTACATCTTCTCCCCATGTCAAAAGCAGCGCCACCACCCGTAGCATCATGCTGAATGTCGTGATTGCGATGGTCCCGGCCCTGGTCTGCGCCGTGCTTTTCTTCGGGTTTCGGGCTTTGATGCTGACTTGTGTCAGCGTGCTGGCCTGTGTATTGTTTGAATTTCTCGTCCGGCTTCTCATGAAGCGGGACAACACCATCGGTGACCTGAGCGCTGTTGTCACCGGCGTTCTGGTGGCTTTCAACGTCCCGGTGACCTTTCCGGTCTGGATGCTGGTGATCGGCGACTTTGTGGCGATTGTCGTCGCCAAGCAGATGTTCGGCGGCATCGGGCAGAACTTTGCCAATCCCGCCATCCTCGCGAGGATTGTCCTTTTGGTTTCCTTCCCGGCGCAGATGACCTCCTGGGTGGCGCCCGGATTCAACGACATCCTCGTCCCGGCCGACGTCGTGACGACTGCGACGCCGCTGGCACAGATCGCGGAGGGCAGCACGCTCCCGCCCCTTCTCGACATGTTCCTTGGCAGCCGGGCGGGTTCCCTCGGGGAAACGGCGATCCTCGCGCTGGTTGTCGGCGGTTTGTATCTGATCATCCGCCGGATCATCAACCCGATCACGCCGATTGCTTATATCGGGACGGTCTTTCTCTTCACCTGGGCGCTGGGGCTCGATCCGGTTTACCAGATTCTCGCGGGCGGGGTGATGCTCGGCGCGTTCTTTATGCTGACCGATTACTCCACCTCCCCCTCTACCATCCTTGGAAAGCTGATCTTTGCGGTGGGCTGCGGC
>JAAWBP010000124.1 GCA_022792755.1 Oscillospiraceae bacterium
GCCCGACGAGCTACCGGACTGCTCCACTCCGCGATATTTAAACCGACCAAGCAACCATTCCCATCGGATTACAAATTAATTATAACATAGGTTTTATAGAAAATCAAGTATTTTTTCTGCTGCGGCCGGATTTCAGCCGCAGCAGAAAAACTTTTGACCTTTTTATTCTGCTTTTTCCGCTTCTGCAAAGTCAGATTCTTCTTCGTCGGAAAGTTCATCCGAATCCAAGAGAGAGGCGTCCTCTTCTTCGAAATAGATGCTGTCGTCAAAGTCCAAATCCTTCTGAAGCTTTTTGCCGGCGCGTTTTACCAAAAGCGTAACGCCAACTGCAACGCCCGCAACCGTGGTGAGCACTGCCAAAATCCAGACCCAAACGTTATTTTTTTTCATCGTGACTCCTCCTTATCAATGGGCAATCGTTCTACTGTTATTATATACCTTTGCGGCTGCTTTATCAACTTCTTTTTTACATATTTCCGGTGTGATACATTAAAATAGATAACGCCGCAATCGGCGCCGTTTCACAGCGGAGAATCCGCGGGCCGAGTGTCGCCGCAGCCGCCCCCGCTTGAACCGCCTTTTCGACCTCCTCTTTTGAAAATCCGCCTTCACTTCCAATGATCACAGCAACTTTCCTGGCGGACAGCGGCACGGCTTTTCCCAAATTCTCCCCGCCTTCTTCATAAAACAGAACCACTTTATCATATTCAGAAAATTCGCTCAACATGCGTTCATATGTCACAAGCGGCAAAACGGCGGGAATGATCCCACGCCCCGACTGTTTTGCCGCCTCCAGTGCAATTTTATTGTACCGTTCCAGCTTTTTCGACATCGATTTTTCATCCGGGCGGGAAACACACCGCGACGTCAAGATGGGAACTATCCGTTTTACTCCCAGTTCCACCGCCTTTTGAACGATCGTTTCAAATTTTCCGATCTTCGGAAGCGCCTGATAAAGGGTGACTGAAATGCTGGGCTCGCTGGTATTCTGCCTCGTCTCCAGGATTTCCACCTCTACCGATTCCGGGGAAACTGAAATAATCCTTCCTTCACAATCGACCCCGTCCGCGTCCGACAGGGTGAGAACCTCCCCCGTCCGCATCCGGAGCGATTTGGCGATGTGGGCCGCGTTTTCCCCAGTCAAGGTGATCGCGTTTCCCTGGATTCGCTCCACAAAAAAACGAGGCATCTCCATCCCTCCAACAGCAAAACTTTTTAAATCAAAAGGGGTTATCTTATTTAGTGTAACACAAAACGTCAAAAATACAAAGCCTCTCTTTCTTCATCTCTAAGGCTGAGGTACTCCACTGAATTGGGACAACAAGGCCGGCAGTTATAAATCTGCCGGCCTTGCGGAATACGGTGATTCGTTTTACTTTACTTTAAAGCGGAGGACGTTCCAGGAGTGTTTCTTCAAAACGACTTTGGCAACGCCATTTTCCGGCGCGTCGAGCGGAAGGGCCACCGGGGCGATTGCATCCGGTGTTTCAAAAGTGTTGCGAACGAGCGGATCCTCGCTGTACACTTCGATTCGTTCGACCGGATTGAGCTCACCAAAGGAGCGGAGGTCGAAGGACACCTCGATTTCATCCTCCATCGAACAGTTGATGGCAAAAACGGTTACATCCTCTGTCTCCGGGTTGTATACGACAGAGTTGACGATCGCGGGTTCTTCCCCGTAATGCTCGGTCACAACGCTTGGGCCGTCTACCACTGTCCGGATGGCGATCCCCTTTCCGTATTTCGCCACGTGCATAAACGGGTAGAAGGTGCCCTGGCGGATTACACCCCCATCTTTCTTAGTGGAGATCATCCCTCCCTGGTTCACCAACAGCGACTGGTTCGCAATCTTGACCCGGTCGGCGTTGTTTAAGAAGGTGCAGAGCAGGCCCCCGTAGATCATTGTGTCAACCTGGGTAAAGGCGGAGTAACCGCGCCGTTTGTTTTCACCGTTTTCACGGTCGCTGGTGATGACTCCCCACTCGTCAAAGGAGATGTTAATAGTCTTATTGGAATGGGTCGCAACCTTTACATAATCGGCCGCGCCCTTCGCCATATCCAGGAAATCCTGCAAGTCGGTAAAAAAGTGGGGGATATCCCGGAAGGTGTCCAAAAGCGGATAGAACATATTCGCCGCCGGGGTGTAGTTGTAATAGCGGTGGAGGGAGATATAATCGATCTCCTCATAAGCCCGCTCAAAGACCATCCGATCCCAAAATCCAAAGGTTTTGTGCTCCGGTTCGGTCGCACAGCTGCCGCAGAAAACGGTTTCGATCGACGGGTCGGTCCAGCGCATCAGCTTTGCGGCTTCCATCGCCTTTTTCGCATAGGCGTCGGCGTCCATGCAGCAGATCTGCCACGGGCCGTCCATCTCGTTGCCGATGCACCAGGTCTTGAATCCGTGAGGCTCTGCCGTCCCGTTCTTGATCCGCAGGTCGCTCCAGTAGGTGCCGCCCTTCCCGTTGCAGTAATCGACGATTTCCTGCGCGTCCTTCGGCGTGCCGGTGCCCATATTGACCGCCATCATCACCTCGAAGCCGGTGTCCTTCGCATACTTTGCAAATTCGTCTGTTCCCACCTCGTTGGTTTCAACGATCTTCCAGGCCGGATCAAACTTCGCAGGCCGCTCGTCTTTGGGGCCGATCCCATCCTTCCAGTCGTAACCCGAAACAAAGTTCCCACCCGGATAGCGGACGATGGTAACGCCTAGCTCCCGGATCAATTCCTTTACATCGCCGCGGAAGCCGTTTTCATCCGCCGTCGGATGCGATGGGTCGTAAATCCCGTCATAGACCGTTCTGCCGAGATGCTCAATGAACGAACCCATCAGCCTGCGGTCAACCTCGCTGATTTTATATGCTTTGTCTGCTGTTATTGTCGCTTTCTTCATCTGAATCCTCCGTCTCTGTTTCATTTGATCCTCCCACCCAGTCCAAACCTAGGCAAATAGGGAAATCCGTTTTTAGTATAACATAGAACTGGATGAAAAGAAATTTGAAAAATGCTCAAATTTTTATAGGCGGCTTTGTGAAAACTGAACCAATCCCACCCCGATTGCCCTCAACTGAGCCAGAAGGCCAAAACGTGCCGCAGGGAAATTCCCTGCGGCACGTTCACTGTCCTATTGTCAGCCCGCTGCCGATTCGAACTGGCTGTTGTAAAGCGTAGCGTAAAAGCCGTTCTGCGCAATCAGTTCGTCGTGGCTGCCCTGCTCTACGATATCGCCGTCCCGCATGACAAGGATGATATCCGCATCGCGGATGGTGGAAAGGCGGTGCGCGATGATAAAGCTGGTGCGCCCTTTCATCAGGTTCTCCATCGCCTTCTGGATCCGAACCTCGGTGCGGGTGTCGACCGAGCTGGTCGCCTCGTCCAGGATCAAAACCGCGGGGTCGGCCAGGATCGCCCGCGCAATGGTGAGGAGCTGCTTCTGCCCCTGCGAGATGTTGCTGGATTCTTCGTTGATCTCCATCTGATACCCGTCCGGGAGGGTGCGGATAAAGTGGTCCGCATGGGCGGCCTTCGCAGCCGCGATCACCTCTTCGTCAGAGGCGCCAAGCCTGCCGTACCGGATGTTTTCCATAATCGTCCCTTTAAAAAGCCAGGTATCCTGCAAGACCATTCCGAAGGCATCCCGCAGCTCATCCCGGCGGAAGTCCCGGATGTCGTGCCCGTCTAACAGGATTGCCCCGCCGTTGACGTCATAATACCGCAGCAGCAGCTTGACCATCGTGGTTTTTCCCGCGCCGGTCGGCCCGACGATCGCAACCTTCCGGCCCGGCTCCACTTCGGCGGAAAAGTCGTTGATGATGGTTTTTTCGGGAAGGTAGCCGAAATGCACGTTTTTAAACGCCACATGCCCCTGGATTTCGCCGGGGTGGACGGGGTTTTCCTTCTCCGGAATCTCCTCCGGCTCGTTTAAGAACTCAAAAACCCGCTCCGCGGCGGCGGCAGTCGACTGAAAAACGTTTGCGATGTTCATCGTCTGGGCGATCGGCTGGTTGAACAGCCGCACATACTGGATAAAGGCCTGAATGTCACCGACTGCAATTCTTCCGACTGTAATAAATCCGCCGAAGAATACAAGATCCTGCACCGCCAGGAAGCCGCCCAGCACACAGACCGCCACATATCCCAGATTGCCGACAAACCCCATCACCGGCATCATCAGCCCGGACAAAAACTGGGATTTCCATGCGACCTTGTAGAGCTTTTCATTGAGGCCGTCGAATTTCTCAATGCTCTTTTCTTCCCCGTTGAACGCCTTCATGACGTTGTGGCCCGCGTACATCTCCTCCACATGGCCGTTGACCTCACCCAGATAACGCTGCTGCCCGATGAAATATTTCTGCGACCGTTTGACGATCGCGGAAACCAACAGCAGAGCCACCGGAATGATGATGACCGTGACCAGGGTGAGCAGCCAGCTTATGCTGAGCATCATGATCAAAACGCCAATGATTGAGGTCACAGCGGTGATCAGCTGGGTGAGGCTCTGGTTGAGGGAATTCGAAACCGTATCGATATCGTTTGTCACGCGGGAAAGAACCTCCCCGTGGGTGCGGGTGTCGAAATAGCTCAGCGGGAGCCGGTTGATCTTTTCCGAAATCTCCCTGCGGAACCGGTAGGTCAGCTTCATCGACACCCCTGTCATCAGGAAATTCTGGAGATAGGAGAATACGGCGCTGACCAGGTAGAGCAGCAGCAAAAGCAGCAACGTCGAACCGACCGCTTCAAAATTGATCCCGGCCGAGGTTCCCGCCAGCTTTCCCATTACCCCGTTGAAGATTTCTGTGGTGGCGTTTCCGAGGATTTTCGGCCCGATAATCATGAAAACCGTACTTGCAACGGCAAAGATTAGGACAACAATCACCGAGGGGAGAAAGGGCTTTAAATACCGCAGGAGGTGCTTCATCGTCCCTTTGAAGTTTTTCGCCTTTTCCCCCGGAACGCCCGGAGGCCCTCCCATCGGGCCGTGCCCGGCCGGGCCCCTGTGCTTTGGCTGAAAAGAATTTTGTTTGCTCATGCATCCAGCTCCTTTTCCGACAGCTGCGACTGGGCGATCTCCCGGTAAACGTCACAGCATTTCATCAGTTCCTGGTGGGTGCCGATCCCGGCGATCCCGCCGTCGTCGAGCACGATGATCTGCTCCGCGCCCATAATGGTGCTGATCCGCTGGGCGACGAGCAGCATGGTGGAGTGTCCCGTCTCCCGCTTGAGGGCGCGGCGGAGGGCTGCATCCGTTTTAAAATCGAGGGCGGAAAAGCTGTCGTCGAAGATATAGATCGGCGCCCGCTTTACCAGTGCTCTCGCAATCGAAAGCCGCTGCTTCTGCCCGCCGGAGACATTACCGCCCCCCTGAGCGATTTCAGAATCGTAACCGGCCTCCTTATCCCCAATAAAATCGGCCGCCTGCGCGATCTCCGCCGCCATCCGCAGCTCGTCGTCGGAAGCGTCCTCTTTCGCATATTGGAGGTTCGACCGGATGGTTCCAGAGAACAATACCCCTTTCTGCGGCACAAAGCCGATCCGCTCCCTAAGCTCATGCTGGGAAACATCGCGGATATCCACCCCGTCGATCAAAATCTGCCCTTCCGTCACGTCGTAGAACCGGGCGATCAGGTTGACCAGAGTGGATTTTCCACTGCCGGTACTGCCGATAAAAGCGGTCGTCTCCCCCGGCTTCGCTGTAAAGCTGATGTGCTTTAAAGCCGGCTCATCTGCGCCCGGATAGGCAAAGGTTACGTCTTTGAACTCGACGATGCCTTTGAAATCCTCCGGAAACCGGGCGGGAACCTCTTTATCCCGGATCACCGGCTCGGTTTCAAGCACTTCGTTGATCCGCTGGGCCGAGACCGAAGCGCGGGGCAGCATGATGAACATCACCGAGATCATCAGGAAGGACATAATAATCTGCATGGCGTACTGCATAAAGGCCATCATGTCGCCGACCTGGATGCCTCCCAAGTCGACCTGGCCCGCGCCGATCCAGATGATCAGCAGCTGGACGCCGTTCATGATGAGCATCATCACCGGCATCATGAAAACCATAATCCGGTTGACGAACAAGGTGATCCGGGTCAAGTCCCGGTTGACTTCGTCGAACCGCTCCTCCTCCCGCCTTTGAGTGTTGAAGGCGCGGATGACCATCATCCCGGTCAGGCTCTCACGGGTGACCAGGTTCAATTTATCGACCAGCTTCTGCACCCGTTTGAACCGGGGGACGGAGAGGGCGAATATGACCAGAACAAAGCCGATTACAACCAAGACGGCGACCGCGATGATCCAGCTCAGATTCGAGCTCTTTCCAACCGCCCTGATGACGCCGCCGATTCCCATGATCGGGGCATAAAAGACAAAGCGGAGCGCCATGACCGAGAGCATCTGGATCTGCTGGATGTCGTTGGTCGTCCTCGTGATCAGCGAAGCGGTAGAGAAATGGTCGAACTCGGCATTTGAAAACCGCTCCACCTTGCGGAACACATCATGGCGGAGGTTACGGGCCGTCCCCGCCGCCAGCCGGGCGGAAAGATAGCCCACTGCGATGGTGCAGACCGCGCCAAGCAGGGCCACCAGCAGCATCTTGCCGCCTTCCGCAAGGATATATCCCGTATCGCCGGACACGATCCCGTTGTTGACGATATTGGACATGTAATCCGGCAGAGCCAGGTCGGTCATAGCCTCCACGAACAGAAGGCCGAAGACCACAACCACCCAGAACGCGTAGGGCTTAAAAAGCTTAATCAGTTTCATCATAAAGGTTCAAGCCTCCAAAATCCTTTTCGTCTTCAAAGAGAAACGCCGGCCATCGGGAGCAAGCAGCCAGATCCCGCTGCTCTGGCACCAGCGAAAGGAGCGTTTCCCCTCCGAAAAATCGATGCCGTTTCGCCGCGCTCAAAAAAATCCGCGGCAGCCTTTTCTGTGACAGTGAAACGCCCCGCCGTGCTTCGATGACGAGGCGTTTCCCCTTATTAAGATTATCCACAATCTGGAACCCTAAAACTTGAACAAAATTGAAATATTGTAAGAACAAACCGTGTTTTGAGTATATAAAACAAAAAAGACATCTGATTAAAGCTTCCTCTTGTGCTTTTCTACGATTCTTATGCGGATCCACCCAGAAAAAATGCCCGAAAAACGACAATTTTCCCACTGTCGTGCATCCTCAAAGCTTCTGCTGCATTGAGTATGGCCACTTTTTTCGGGCGCATGCTGACGAAAAAAACGTTTCTGAGTTAGGACGGTTTTGTGCTCACAAAAGGTTCTTCTTTCTCCGCCTGCCCTTGTCCATCGAGGGGGTCACAGCTGCGGAAACAACAGCAGCAAGCCGCTGATGAGAACCGGGTAGAATCCAATCACACAGACGACCCGCAGGAGCTGAAAGGTCGTGACCTTTGACATATCCGCTCCAAAATCCCCCGCAATCAAAGAGAATTCCGACAGCCCGCCCGGCGCGCAGGAGAAAAAAGCGGTCGGAAGGTTCAGGTTTGTAAACCGGTACAATCCGAAGCTCAGCGAGGCGCTGATGAGGAAATGCCCGAGCAGGAACAAAAGCGCGGGAACGACTGCGTCTTTGAGCCCGATCACCGCCGCCAGGGTAATCCCCTCCCCGATCAGGGCGCCGGAACAGATCTGCGCCCCGGTCTTGACCGGACGCGGCAGATAGGCATTCCCAAACAGGATGTTCTGTGCCGCGACCCCTGCCATGGAAAAAACGAGGGTGCCGGCGGGCAGCCCCAGCAGATAGCCGACCGTCCCGCTGGCTCCGCCGACAGCAATGGTGATGAGGATCTCTTTCCACCCGCGGCATTTGCCGGAAGGCGCCGGATCTTCTGCCGGAGCCGCATTCTGTTCCGCAGCTGTGCCGTCCTCCCGCTCCCTGCCCCGACGTTTGCCGAAAAGCCGAACCACCCGGGTCACGAGATGGGGGAACAGGGAGATCACAGAGATCAGCCGGACCAGCTGGAAAACCGACACCACAGAGGAATCAGCCCCCATGTCGTAACTGATCAGCGCCATATCCACCACACCGCCCGGCGCACAACAAAACAGGGCGGTCGCCAGGTCGTATCCTGTAAAAAGGCAGAGCAAAAATCCCATCGTCAAGGTGAGGAGGATAATTGCAGCCACGAGGATCACCGCCGGAACAATCGACCTTTTCAGGGCCAGGACGTCCTTTTTCTGGATTCCAACGCCGATAAACGTCCCTGCAATCATCTGGACAACCATCTTGATCTCGGACGGAAAAAACGCTTCGCCTGTAAAGATGCTCAACAGCGCTACCGCCGCCATTGCGCCGATCATAGCGCCTGCCGGAACCTTGAACAACTTTAGCAGAAGCCCGCCGGCAACAGCCGCAAGGACGGTGTAAATAAACGGCATCATGTCAGTCGCCTTTGGTATCAGTTGCGCACAAACAGCCGTTTTCACAGCCGCCCGCATCCGATATCGTTCCTTTCCTTCTGTATTCCCGGCTCAGGCTCCAAAAAGCCGCTCTCGTCTCAACAGACAGCCGTGCATACAGTCTCAGCCAGACGCGCAGCAGAATCAGAATTGTACCAAAAAGGCCAGGCTCCTCAAGAGCCCAGCCTTTTTATTTGGCGATTTCCCTTTCTGGTTTCGCAGGCCGCGTCCCATCTGATGATATTCTATCATCAGTGTCATTCAAAATCAAGGGCGGGATCGCTCCCCCTACAAGTCGGCCAGCTCTATGCCGGTGTAGTAGTGCTTGAGGATTTCCTCATACGTTTTCCCCGCTGCCGCCATTTCGTTTGCCCCGTACTGGCTCATCCCGACTCCATGCCCCAGTCCTTTGGTGGTAAAGACGTAACTGTCCTCCGTCTCCTGGTAGCTCACCGCAAAATTTGCTGAGGAAAGGGAGAGCGCGGTGCGCAGCTGGACGCCGCTCAAGGTCATGCTCCCCACCTTGATTTCGGTGACGGTGCCGGATTCCGAGGTCTTCTGAACCTGAAAGAGCGCTGACTTCTCCCCGCTCAGGACGATATCCGGGTAGGCTTTTTTGAGCGCTGCCTCCACTTCGGCAAAGGTCAGCTTTTTCTCAGATTGGTAGGAAGGGGCGTTTTCATCCGGTTTGCTGTCCACCGGGACGAGGTAGGCAAAGGCGTTCCCCCAAACGACTTCGGCCGATTCCGTCTTTCCCGACGAAGTGGAGTGGAAGGCCGCGGCGATTGGCTGATCCTGGTAGAGCATGACCTTCCCCATCACCTCGTCGACCGCATCGCTGCATCGCTGCCAATACTCCTCCGCCCGGTCTCCATACATTTTATCGAATTCCTCCCGGCTGACATAGGCCTGGTAGCGCGAGGGGTCGTCGCTGAAATCCGCGCCCTTTAAGCTGCTGTCCTCCGACGATTTCTGCACATCCCTCATCCGCAGCGCATAGGTATGGGCGGCGACCGCCTGCGCCTTGATCGCTTCGGTGTGATAGTCCATCGGGATTTCCGCCGCGACCACCCCCTTGATGTAATCGGAGGCGGAGAGCTCCAAAACCTCTCCTGTGCCGGTTCGAAGCAGCTTAAACGTCTCCTCCTTTACCGGATTTTCTTCTCCCTGAGACTGACCGGAGGAGCTCGATCCATCCTGCGGCGGGCCGTCGACGGCTCCAGGGCCGATGAACGCAGTCAACGGGACGCAAAGAACCGCCAGAAAGAACAGCAGCAGATTCAAGAGAGTTCGTTTCATCACAATCACCGCACGATACGAGGCCGTAACACGATAGTTTCCTAGCGCGCAGAGGGAGTCAAGAGCCTTTTTGCGCCCGTATCGTTCCTTCCTTTTTATTTTTACACCGTCCCCTAAATGGCAAGGGCAGACTAGATTTTTCAGGACGGGAATCCTGGCATTTTTGAAAAATCAGCCGGGTCAGTTAGAAATCAAATTCAAAATTTGAATTTCACGAAAATTTATCATTCATATTTCTCAAATCAGAAGCAATACTATTTCGAAATTTCTCTAAAATATGAATTTTAAAATCGTTTGAAATTCATATTTTATTCTCATTCCTCAGTCTTTCCTTGACTTGACACAAAAAATACATTAAAATAGGAATGATTACTTTAATTCAGTCCCAGCCCCAGTGTGCGCACAGGCTTGGACGACAGGAGGGATTCGCCCATGAACCGGCCGGAAGCTGAACACACGTCCATTGAAACTTTATGCAAACGTTTTAAAGAATATAACACCATTCAGCCTGAAGAGTATAAAAAATACGATGTAAAACGGGGGCTCCGCAACGCCGACGGGAGCGGCGTAGTCGCCGGCGTCACCAGAATTTGCAGCGTGAGCGGCTATACCCTCAACGGCGACAAGCGCGAACCAGCACAGGGGCGGCTCGCCTACCGCGGCATCGATATCGAGGATTTGATTGCGGGGTTTACCCAAGGGAACCGCTGCGGCTTTGAGGAGGCCATCTACCTTCTGCTCTTCGGCGTCCTCCCCACCAAGGAGCAGCTCGACGATTTCACCGCCGTTCTCAGCTTTTACCGCGAACTTCCGAACGGCTTTGCAGAGGACATGATCTTCAAAGCGCCCTCCCGGAACATCATGAACAAAATGGCGCGTTCCGTCCTGGCTCTTTACTCCTACGACGAGGATGCCGAAGACAACTCCCTGGCGGCCGAGATGCGCAAAGCGGTCAAGCTCATCGCCCGGATCCCCACCATTATGGTAAACGCTTATCAGGTCAAGCGCCGCCATTACGACCACGAGAGCATGTACTTCCACCAGTCGAATCTGGAGGAGGGGTTTGCACAGAGCATCCTCTCCACCCTTCGGATCGACCGGTCTTATACCGAGGAAGAAGCCCGGCTTCTCGACCTTTGCCTGGTGCTCCACGCCGAGCACGGCGGCGGCA
>JAAWBP010000125.1 GCA_022792755.1 Oscillospiraceae bacterium
GTTATTCGCACTACCTGTGAATCGCGTTTGCCTGCGGAGGCACTCCGCCGCCCGGTTATTCGACCCAGCCCTCAAGCGCTTTGTGGGCGACTTTCAACTGGTCGATGATCTTGATATGCTGGGGGCATTTGGCCTCACAGGCGCCGCAGGCGACGCAGTGAGAAGCATCTGCCCCCGAACGGCCGAGGAACATATAGCTCCGCTTGGGCTGGTCGAAAGCGCCGAACATGTTCCCGTCGTTGTACCGGGAAAAGACGCCGGGGATGTTCACTCCCTGCGGACAGGGCAGGCAGTATTCACAGCCGGTGCAGGGCACGGTGACGATGGATTCATACGCCTTCTTCGCGCGGGCGAGAACCTCCTTTTCCCCGTCGGTGAGACAGCCCGGGACAGCGTCCGGCTTTGAGAACAGTTCGATGTTGTCCTTGAGCTGCTCCAGCGTGGTCATCCCGCTCAGGATACAGCTCACCTGCGGGTAGTTGAGCAGATGGCGGAAGGCCCACTCCGCCGGGGAGCGCTTGACCGGCGCGCCGTCGTAAACCTCTTTGACCGAGGCGGGGGTATGGACGAGCCCGCCACCCCGCAGCGGCTCCATGATGACGAGGGCAGTTCCCTTTTCCCCGGCGAGGGCGATCCCCTTTTCGGTGACCTCCTTGTCGACGTCGAGCAGGTTCTGCTGCACCTGGCACATGTCCCAGTCATAGGTCTTGAGCACGTCACTGAAGACTTCATAGCCGCCGTGGTACGAAAAGCCGATCGCTTTGATCAACCCCTCCTCGCGGAATTTTTCATACTCCTCGAAAACCTTCCGGCGCTTGATCTCCTCCCAGGTTCCCGCCTGGATGTTGTGGATGAGATAGACGTCTATGTAATCCGTCCGGAGCTTCTTGAGAGTGTTCTCCAGATTCCTGCGGATATCCCCCTGCGTTTTCATGACGTTAAAGGGCTGTTTGGTTGCGATTTTGACCTGCTCGCGCCGGCCCTCCAGCGCCTCTCCCAAAACGGATTCGCTGGTCTGGTTGTGATAGCCGAAAGCGGTGTCGAAGTAGTTGATTCCGTGATCCGCGGCGTACCGGATCAGCTCAAAGGCTTTCTCGAGGTCGACCGTCATCCCGCCCTTTCCATCCGGGATGCGGGGAAGGCGCATACAGCCCAGTCCCAGAGAGGACACCTCATAACCGAGCTTGCCGTAACTGCGATGATTCATGATTTCCACCCTTTCTGAAAAATTGCCGCTCTCCCTCATGAGGCGAAGGCGGCGTTATTTTTTATAAAATTATCATACCACACGGAAAACTGAAATACAACGGACAGGCGGGGCTTTGACAAAAATTTTACCGCGTCCTGCACGAAAATCCACCTGCTTTCATAAAATAATACCAATTCAAAAAAGAAAGGCGGCGCGGCAGTTTGAAGATACATATCGTCAAGAAGGGGGACACGGTCTGGAGCATCGCCCGGCAGTACGGAGCCTCCCCCCAGCGGGTCATCAGCGACAACAGCATTGTGAATCCCCGTAATCTTCCGAACGGCCAGGCTCTGGCCGTTCTGATCCCGGAGGCAGTCTACACCGTCCAGCCCGGGGATACGCCGGCCTCGATCGCTGGGAGGTTTGGGATCACGACCATCGAGCTGCTCCAGAACAACCCCACTCTGGCTGTTTCCCCGGCGATCCGGCCGGGACAGCTTCTCGTCATCCGGTTCCAGGGGGAAAAGAAACGGCAAATTTCGGTGAACGCCTACGCCTATCCCTACATCCCGCGGAACATTCTGGCCTATGCGCTGCCCTTTTTGACCTACCTCACCATCTTCGGCTACGGCTTCACCGAAGAAGGGGAGCTGATCGGGATCGACGACCAGCCTTTGATCAACCTTGCCTATCGGTATAAAACCGCCCCCGTTATGCTGATTTCCTCCATCACCGAGGACGGAACCTTCAGCGGGGAACGGGCCAGCCTGCTTTTCAGCGACCCCGCCTTACAGGACAGGGTACTTGATCAGATTGTTTCTGTGATGCTGGATAAGGGCTATCTCGGTTTGGACATCGACTTTGAATTCATTGAACCGGAAGACAGGGAGGGGTATATCCGGTTTATCGAAGCGGCCCGCCAGCGGTTGCAGGAATACGGCTTCTTCGTCAACGTAGACCTCGCCCCGAAGACCTCCGCAGTGCAAAGGGGGCTTCTGTATGAAGCGCACGATTATGCTGCCATTGGCGCGGCGAGCGATACTGTGCTGCTGATGACCTACGAGTGGGGTTACACCTACGGCCCGCCGATGGCGGTCGCCCCCCTCAACCGGGTGCGGGAGGTGGTCTCCTATGCGGTCACTGAAATTCCACCTGACAAAATCATGCTGGGGATCCCGAACTACGGCTACGATTGGCCCCTCCCCTTCGAGCGGGGGAGCACCAGCGCGGTCTCGATCGGGAACGACTACGCGGTGCAGCTGGCCGCCCGCTACGGTGCGGAAATCCAATACGACGAGGATGCGCAGTCCCCCTATTTTGAGTACTATCGCCCGAACGGGGCGAGGCATATCGTCTGGTTCGAGGATGTTCGGAGCATCCAGGCAAAGTACAGCTTAGCGGATGAATTCGGGCTGCGCGGGGCGGGATACTGGAACGCCATGCGCCCCTTCAACCAAAACTGGGCTTTTTTGAGCGCCTCCTATCAAATCCGTAAAGTAGTGCAGTGAGGCTGGCAAATGGATGTCAGACAGCAAACTCCGCCGCTTTGTTGAAAGCGGCGGAGTTTTTCGAATGCTGCGAAAGCGGAGCGCCTCCGTTCTCAATTCGCATTTTTTATAAGCACTTATCCTGCGAGGCGCATTTGCAAATCAACGTGGCTCGCGGGTTACGGGCTGTTAGGTTTGGCACTGCCTGCGAATCGCGTTTGTCCTGCCGGGGTCACCCGGCGTGCCTCGCGGGGCAGGGTACCCCTGCGGGCAATACGCACACCAAGGCTTTACCATTTTCTAGATTTCCATCCTGCGAGATACGCTGTATGAAAGCCGGGCGTGCCCCGCCGCGGCGTTGTGTCAGAACTGGATAAACTGGCGCGCGACATATCCGGCAATCGAGCCGCTTTCGATTACATACCAGTCGTTCCAGGTTCCCCAAACGGTGACCCGCTGCCCACGTTCCAGCCGTCCGACAACTCCCGCGTTCATCGAAGGCTTTCCGCGCACGTTCAGCCCGCCGCTCTGGGTGACCACCGTCCCGATGCGGGGCTGCTGCGGCAGGATAAAGGGGATGTCGAAGTATTCGGTCAAAGAGAGGACGAGGTTGTAGGCGATCTCCCCGATGTTGTTGACGATCCAGTTTGCGTCGTCGACGTTGTCATGGTAGGCGATCTCGACCAGCACGGCGGGCGCGCGGGTTTGGGTGACTTCCCCGAGGGTTGTGGTCGTCCGAGCCTGGACGAGGCTGGGGTCTGGGTAGATGGCCTTCAGGTTGTTGGCGATGATGTCGGCCGCCCGCTTTCCGCGCCAGCTCCGGGCGTCATAGTAAACGTCGGGGCCCTGCAGCTGGCCTGAGAGGGATTCCGGCGCGGCGTTGGAATGGAGGGCCAGGTGAAGGTCGTAGTTCCCCGCGTTTGAGGCCCGGATCGACGACGCGGCGGTCATGTTGGGGGTGTTGCGGGTGTACTGGATCGCATTGGAGCGCAGGTAGGGAACCATCGCGTCCGCGACCAGGTTCATGTAGTATTCCTCCGAGCCCCCTGTCACATACTGGTTCCATTCCTGTGTAGAGGGGCTTAAATAGATGATCGGCATTCTCTTCCTCCTGTTCAGAGCGTTTTATTACCATTCTATGCAGGAACAGGTGGGAAGGGTTCCCGCGCCGGGGAGCCTTCTTGCGTGTAGATTCCGGAGCGCTGTTGTTTTTTTCCGGCAAGTGTGGTACGATTTTGAAAACGAGGGGAGGGAAACGGCTTGACGGAAAAAAGGTATGCGGCGATAACAGCCTGGTTCCGGGAGCGCCCCGGCTGTCTGCGGACAATGGTGTTCCTCAACCGCTGGCTCCCGCGTTGCCTTTACGCGGCCTATCCGGTGATGCTCCTCATCCTTGCGCTTTTGCGGGACGCCCGGATCTGGAAAGCCATCCTCGTCCCGGCGGCGGTCTTTGCCGTCGTTACGGTGATCCGGAAGGCGGTCAACGCGCCGCGGCCGTATGAAACGCTTGATATTCAGCCATTGATCCCCAAAAATAAAAAGGGGGAGTCCTTCCCGAGCAGGCATGTCGCGTCTGCCTTCGTTTTGGCGGAGGCGTTCTGGTATATTAACCCCTTCCTCGGGCTTCCGGTGGGGATTATGGCCCTGCTGATCGCCCTGATCCGTCCGTTGGCGGGGATCCATTTCCCGCGGGACGTTGTCGCCGGGGCGCTGCTGAGCCTCGCCCTTGGAGTCCCGGCATTTTTGTTTCTGCCCTTTTGACGGCTGCGGCCTGGAGGGCGGTTTCCAGTCGGAAAGCTCCCGGGAAGGGCGAAGCCGGTGCGGAGAGGCGGACTTCTGCCGGGGCTGTTCAAATCAAGGCTGAAAAAAGACCGGGCGGAACCCGTTGATAGGGTTCCGCCCGGTCTTTCGTTTGGTTTGTTTTTCGATTCAACAATCCGGTGGGTGCGCTTCGCTTTTACTGATCGGCACCGTTCGTATTCGTGGGTTCCTCCGCCGGCGGCTCCTGCTGCGGCTGTTCGGCCGGAGCGGGTGCAGGCTGGGGGACAGGCGCGGGCTGAACCGGGGCGGCCGGGGCAGGCGTTTTGGTAAACTGAACGCCGTTGACTGCGGTGATGATCTTCCCGACGTAAGGCGCCGGCTTCCCGGTGAGCTTCGACTCGATCATGCAGCCGATGAAGACGAAGAGAACCGGCGAAGCCAGGTCGATCAGCCAAACCAGCGCATCGGCGAACTGGAGATTCCCGTGCAGAATGCTGCCGAGGATGTGGAACAGGGCGAAAACCACCTGAATCCCCCCGGCAATCAAAAGGTAAAGGGTAAAGCTCATCGCCTTTTTCTTTTTCAAGTAGATGAACAGGAAGACGACGATCACCAGCGCCGCCAAGTTCATCGGCAGGATGCGCTGGAGCCGGTAGAGGAAGGCGACCGGCCCGGAGAAGAGTGGAAGGCCGTTTGCCAGCTCATAGAGCGGGCTGATGATGTAAGAGGCGGCAATCGCCGCAATCAGCAGAATGATGTTGACGATCTTGGTGTTTTGAAACGCGTCGACCGCAATCCCCCAGAGCAGCCCGACGAGCGCCAGCGTTCCGAGGAACTGGAGAACGTAGAAGAAGCAGCTGAGCAGATAAAGGCCGTTTTCGAAGATGCTCCCGAGATTCCCGAGGAGATGGCTGAAGTCCCTCATATACCAGGCCACCATGTCCCCGAACCAGCCGGCCACCGAAAACAGGTTCCCGAGCTGGAAGAAAAACGCGACCAGGCTAAAGAGCGCCACCGCGCCGGCCACGATCGACAGGATGGGATACTTAGCGACCTGCTTGACCGCCTTTTGAAATGTACGTTCCATAAAAATCCCCTTCTTATTTCCGATTCTAAGGATCGTCCGCCCTGCCCTCCCCGCGCAAAAGGCGGCGATCTTTATTGATAGAAGTATACCATATCTTGGAAAGCCGCACAAGAAGGGAAATAAGGGGAGCGGCCAAGGGGCGGTTATCTTTTTCTCAGTCAGCCGAAGTCGTGCCTTCCTCCACAACTGCTCCCAATTTTTTCGAACAAAGTAACGATCTCTTCGATCCTTAAAAAACATTCCCGGTCGTCCAGGCTTTCGTCGTGCAGAACTTCCCGAATCTGGTTGAGCGCTTGGTAACATCTTCCCTCCACAATCTGGGCCGGATTGATTTTCAGCTCGGGGAAGAAGACCTCCACTTTTTTCTCCTCCAATACTTTTACAAGAATTTCTTTGTATAAATCCATGAATAATCACCTCACACTATATTTTGACATAAATCCTGTCAAAAATCAATGACAGAATTTATGTCAATTATAATGACCTTGGTGATAAATATGATTTATCAAAGAATTAGGAATTTAAGGGAAGATCACGATTACACGCAGCAGTACCTTGCGAATATGCTTCATATTAGCCGCAGCGCGTATTCGGCATATGAAAACGGTGCAAATGCAATCCCGATTGAGGTTCTCATCAAGCTGGCACATTTTTATGA
>JAAWBP010000126.1 GCA_022792755.1 Oscillospiraceae bacterium
CATTCTGCGCCGTTAGGCACAATTTAAATCCTATTTTTTATTATACCATTTTTGCCCTAAAAGTAAATGGGCATTCCAACAAGGCTGGATCATAAAATATTTACGAGGCTGTTGAACGGCTTTTGTCTTTCGTGTATAATAAAGACAATATCCCTATTGAGCAAGAAAAATAAGTTTTGTTTTTGATTTACCTGCTGCACACCCAGAGAAAGTGAAAAAGATTGCCATGACGGGAATCGCCCGGCTTTTGGCGGTATGGAGGTACAAATGGCCACTTATTCAGTCACGCTTCAGAAATTGATCAAGGACTTGGGGCTGGAGCCGATCTATCTGCCGGAGGATGCATCCAACCTGTTTATCCGTTCGGCGGATGTCAACCGCCCAGGACTGCATCTGTCCGGTTTTGTCGAATATTTTGAGCCTTCCCGGATTCAGATCACCGGAAAGATGGAGTTTGCCTACCTTGAGTCGCTTGACCCGCAGACGAGAAAGGAACGGATTTACTCCCTGCTCTCCAAAAAACTTCCGGCTTTGGTCGTAACCAGAGGGCTGCCGATCTTCCCTGAAATGATTGACGCGGCCAAAGAGAACCAGGTTCCTTTACTGCGGACGGGAGATTCTACTTCCAGTTTTATGTCAAGCCTGATTTCGATTTTGAACGTCGAACTCGCCCCGCGCATCACCCGCCATGGCGTTCTGGTCGAAGTGTACGGCGAAGGGATGCTCCTGCTGGGAGAAAGCGGAGTCGGTAAAAGTGAAACGGCGGTTGAGCTGGTAAAGCGCGGGCACCGGCTGATCGCAGACGATGCAGTTGAAATCAGGAAGGTTTCCAGCCGAACTCTCGTCGGCTCTTCGCCGGAAAACATCCGCCACTTTTTGGAGATGCGCGGCGTCGGCATCATCAACGCCAGGCGTTTATTCGGTATGGGAGCGGTTAAAATAACGGAAAAGATCGATCTGATCGTCCAGCTTGAAATTTGGGATCCCACCAAAACCTATGACCGGATGGGGATTGAAAACGAGTATATGAATATCCTCGGGATCGACATCACATCGATCACCATTCCGGTCAAGCCGGGGAGAAACCTCGCGATTATCCTCGAGGTGGCCGCGATGAACAACCGCCAGAAAAAAATGGGTTACAACGCAGGACAGGAGCTGCTCCAACAGCTCGGGATGGAATCCGAAGGGGCGAATGTTGACACAGGTAACTGGGATTTCTATTGACCAGTCACCCCCATTTCCCCTGTTCTGATCGTCTTTTCTCAAAAAGGGATGGAGCGATGGTTCTGCGCGGCACGGGGCCGAATATGATTGACTGTAAGCCGGTTTGGATGCGGCTGGGAATTTTGTTTTCTGCTGGATTGCTGCGGCGCAGGACTGCTCTCTGAAAGAGGAGGGCGATGTTTGAGGAGGGTTGTATGGATCGTTTGACGTTGCTGGATCGTTTCCTTGAAGAAAATGGAATTGCTTTTTCAGCGGAAGTGCCGATGAAAAAATATACGACTTTTAGAATCGGCGGAAACTGCCGCAGGATGGTATGGCCCTCTTCGGCCGAAAAAATCAGGCGTGTTATGGCGTTTTGCAGAAAAGGGGGGATCCCGCTCTATTTGATGGGGAACGGCTCCAACCTTCTGGTGGCTGACGAAGGGGTGGACGGCGCCGTCCTCCAGCTCGGCGGTTCTTTTTCGTCGATTGTATTGGAGGGGGACTCTGGGCTTCTCTGCGAAGCGGGGGCTACCTTGGCGCAGGCCTGTGTTTTTGCACGGGATCAAGGGCTGGCCGGGTTGGAGTTCGCTTACGGGATTCCCGGCTCGGTCGGCGGTGCCGCCTATATGAACGCGGGGGCTTACGGCGGTGAAATGAAGGATGTCATCCTCTGGTGCGAGGCTGTTGACCGCGGCGGGAATATCCGTCGTTTTTCGGGGGAGGAGCTCGCTTTCTCTTACCGTCACAGTGTTTTCACCGGCCGCGATGACTGCATTACCCGCGTCTGTTTTGGGCTCAGGCCGGGGAACCGGGAGGAGATCGGCGCGGCGATGGATGATTATATGAACCGCCGCCGGACAAAGCAGCCGCTCGAATTTCCGAGCGCCGGCAGCGCTTTTAAACGCCCAGAGGGAGGGTACGCTTCCGCTTTGATCGATCAATGCGGCCTCAAAGGGTTTGCCTGCGGCGGCGCGAAGGTCAGCGAAAAGCACGCTGGATTTATCATCAACTGGAAGGAAGCGACCTGCGGGGATGTCCTTGCTCTGATTGACGAGGTTTCGCGCCAGGTGAAGGAAAAGACGGGATTTGTTCTAGAGCCTGAGGTAAAAATGCTGCCTTAAACCTTAAAGAAGTGAGGAAGGTATGGAGTTTATCATTATCACCGGATTGTCCGGGGCGGGGAAATCCCGTGTGATCAACGCTTTGGAGGACATCGGCCTCTATTGCGTAGACAATATGCCGCCGTCGCTGATTCCGAAATTTGCAGAGCTCTGCTATCAGTCGGAGGGCAAAATCTCCCGTGTCGCCATTGTGACGGATATTCGCGGCGGTGACTTCTTCGTCGACCTTTTTTCCGAGCTTGACGACATGAAGAGAAAAAATGTAGAATATAAGATCCTCTTTTTGGATGCCAGCGACTCCGTCCTCATCACCCGCTATAAAGAAACGCGCCGCCGTCATCCTTTGATCGACCTGTTCAACGGCTCGACGGAGGAGGCGATCAAAGCGGAGCGCAGACTCCTGATGCCTGCCAGAGAACGGGCGGATTATGTAATCGATACCTCTCTTCTGACGGCACAGCAGCTCAAGCAGAAGATTGTGGGGATTTTTGCAAAGAGCAACTCGGAAAAGATGCTGATCGATTGTATGTCGTTCGGCTTTAAATACGGCATCCCGGCGGAGGCGGACCTTGTCTTTGACGTGCGCTGCCTGCCGAACCCTTTTTATATCGAAACGCTGAAACACAAGACCGGCTTAGACCAGGAAGTGCGGGATTATGTGATGGAGTTTGAACAGTCGGTCGAACTTCTGAAAAAGCTGATCGATTTGGTTGACTTCCTTCTTCCGCTTTATCAGGAGGAAGGGAAGAGCAACCTCGTCATTGCAATCGGCTGCACCGGCGGGAAGCATCGTTCCGTCACCTTTGCGGAGAAGATCTACAAGGCCCTGAGCGATAAGGGCCTGAGAACGACGGTCAACCACCGGGATATTCTGAAATAGGGGGAGCGGTTCCATGTCTTTTTCCGGAGAGGTCAAACGAGAGCTGTCCCGCCTTCCGCCTGTCTGCGGGGCGTGTAAAAAGGCGCTGCTTTACGGGATGTTTCTCGTGAACCGAGTCAGCAAAAGCAATCTCACCTTGCTGCACACGGAGCATCGGCCGGTTGCGGATTGTTACGTCGGGCTTCTGACGGAATTGACCGGGTCGATTGTCTCCTTATTGATCAACGATTATACGGGGCCGAGGCAGAAACGGAGCTATACGGTCGGGGTGGAGCACAAAGAGGATATCGAGAGAATCGGCCGTTTTTTTGAGATCGATCCAAACCAGTCCTCCCGCCGTTTGAACCGCAGGTTTTTAAAACGCGACTGCTGTGTCCACGCCTTCCTGCGGGGCGTTTTTATGGCCTGCGGAAGCGTTACGAATCCCGAGCGGGAGTACCATCTGGAGCTGGCCGTCGGCGAGCCTTTGCTTGCACAGCAGATCGAGGAGCTTGCAGAAGAGTGCGGGATTCCCTTCCGGAGCACCGTCCGCAAGGGCGCCAGCATCCTCTACCTGAAAGAAAGCGAGCCGATCGAGGACATGCTGACCCTGATGGGCGCTGTCAACAGCTCGCTCGAATTGATGAACGTCAAAATTTTTAAGGATGTCCGCAACAAGGTCAACCGCGTCACCAACTGTGAAACGGCGAATATTGGAAAAACGGTCAACGCGGCGACGGCCCAGGTGGAGCAGATCAGGCTGATTGAGCGAACGGTCGGCCTCAAGGAGCTTCCCGACGATCTGCGGGAGCTCGCAGAACTGCGGCTGGAAAACCCGGAAATGTCGCTGCGGGAGCTCTGCATGGAGCTTTCGGAACCGATCAGCCGCAGCGGAGTAAACCATCGTTTGAAACGGCTGGGGGCCTTTGCGGATGAAATCCAGTCGAGAAAAAAATAGGTCGGTTCACGCGAAAACAGATCGAAAGGAGCGAGGCGCCGTATTGCACGGCGGTTGATATGTCTGATTTTGTCCATCTTCATGTCCACACGGAATACAGCCTGCTCGACGGCGCCTGCCGGATTTCCCAGCTGGTCAAGCGGGTCAAGGCGCTGGGGCAGCCGGCCGTCGCCATCACCGACCACGGCTGCATGTACGGCGCGGTGGAGTTTTATAAAGCTTGTAAGGCGGAACAGATTCAACCGATTATCGGCTGCGAGGTGTATGTGGCGCCGCGGGGCCGTTTTGACAAGACGGCCCAGTTTGACGGAAAGCCTTATCATTTGGTTCTGCTGTGTAAAAATGAGGAGGGCTATCAGAACCTGATCCGCCTCGTTTCCGCTGGCTATATCGACGGATTTTATAATAAACCGCGGATCGACCGCGCGCTTTTGAAGGAGTATCACACGGGTTTGATCGCCCTTTCCGCCTGCCTTGCGGGGGAGATCCCCAGGGCGCTGGCTCAGAACGATCTGGAACGCGCAAAGGAGGCGGCCGAATTTTATCACTCCCTTTTTGGGGAGGATTACTACATCGAGCTCCAGAATCACGGCATTGCAGAGCAGAAGCGGATCCTGCCGGGGCTGGTCAAGCTGGCCCGGGAGCTCGGAATCCCGATGGTGGCGACCAACGATGCCCACTATCTTGCGAAAGAAGATGCCCGCGCGCAAAGCGTCCTTGTCAGCATCCAGACCAATCAGGTGGTGGGCAGCGAGAATGGGATGGAATTTGAAACGGAAGAGTTCTACATCAAATCGGAAGAAGAGATGCGGGAGCTTTTCGGCATTTATGAAGGCGCACTCGAAAACACCTTGAAAATTGCGGAGAAATGCAGGTTTGATTTTGAATTCGGGGTGACGAAGCTCCCCAAATTTACAGCGCCGGACGGAGAGGACAATACGGAGTATTTTGTCCGTCTTTGCCGCGAAGGGCTGAAACAGAAATACGGGGAGAATCCGTCCCCGGAAATTCTGAAACGGCTGGAGTACGAGCTCGACGTAATCATCCAGATGGGGTATGTCGATTATTTCTTAATCGTCTTCGATTTTATCCATTACGCCAAAAGCCGCGGCATTCCGGTGGGGCCGGGGCGGGGCTCCGGGGCGGGAAGCCTCTGCGCTTACTGTATCGGGATTACAGGAATCGACCCGATCCGCTACCAGCTCCTCTTTGAACGGTTTTTGAACCCTGAACGGATCAGTATGCCCGATTTCGACATTGATTTCTGCTATGAACGCCGACAGGAAGTGATCGATTACGTCATTGGGAAATACGGACAGGATCACGTTGCGCAGATCATCACCTTCGGCACCATGGCGGCCCGTGCGGCGATCCGCGATGTCGGACGAGCCTTGGGCGTTTCTTATCAAACGGTCGACCGGGTCGCCAAAATGATCCCCAACGTCCTGAATATGACGATCACACAGGCGCTGGAAGAATCCCGGGAGCTGAAAAACGAATATGAAAATAACGAGGGAATCCGAAGCCTGATCGACATGGCTCTGAAACTGGAGGGGATGCCGCGCCATGCCTCGACCCATGCGGCGGGCGTCGTGATTACCAGAGAGCCGGCGGCTTGTTATGTCCCGCTCCAGAAAAACGACGAGTCCATCGTCACACAGTATACGATGAATACCCTCGAAGAGCTCGGGCTCCTCAAGATGGATTTCCTCGGCCTGCGGAACCTCACGGTGATCAGCGACTGCGAGAAGGAAATCCAAAAAAGCGATCCGTCGTTTTCCGCCGCAGATATCCCGATCGATGATCCGACTGTCTATAAGATGCTTTCTCAGGGCCAGACCAGCGGGGTGTTCCAGCTGGAATCCGGCGGGATGCGCCAGACCCTGATCCAGCTCCGCCCGGAACGGCTCGAGGATATCATCGCGGTGACCTCGCTTTACCGGCCGGGGCCCGCCCGTTCGATCCCGCAGTACATCGCCAGCCGGCACGACCCTTCTTTAGTGCGGTACAAGCATCCGCTGCTGGAACCGATTTTGAAGGTCACATACGGCTGTATTGTCTACCAGGAGCAAGTCATGCAGATCTGCCGGAGCCTCGCCGGGTATTCCTATGGACAGGCCGACCTCGTGCGCAGGGCGATGGCCAAGAAAAAGCATGACGTCATGGAGAAGGAGCGGGAATATTTCCTTTATGGGAAAAAGTCAGAGGATGGAACAGTAGAGTGCATCGGCGCGGTGGCAAACGGAGTTGACGAAAAGACGGCGGTCTCGATTTTTGACGAGATGTCCTCGTTCGCTTCCTATGCCTTTAACAAATCCCACGCCGCCGCCTATGCCTTTGTCGCCTACCAGACCGCTTATTTAAAGTGCCATTATCCCAGAGAGTACATGGCGGCTCTACTTACGAGCATCCTCTCCGATTCAGGGAAGATTCTGGAATATTTTGAAGAATGCGGCAGACTGGGGATCAAGCTGCTCCCGCCCAATATCAACGAAAGCGACCTGCGCTTTGCAGTAAAGGGCAGCGCAATCCGGTTCGGGCTGCTCGCCATCAAAAATATCGGCAGGGGGCTGATTCAGGGGCTGATCCGCGAGCGTGAAGAAAACGGCCCGTTCCGTTCCCTATATGATTTCTGCGAGCGGATGCAGGGGAAAGAGCTGAATAAACGCGCGCTGGAAAGCCTCATCAAGTGCGGCGCATTCGATCACATGGGGAGTACCCGGCGCGCTATGCTCTCATGTTATGAAAAGCTGGTGGATTTTGTAGAAAACAACAGGCGCAGCAACCTGGAAGGACAGTTAAACCTGTTTGGGCGGCAGGAGGATGCGGCCGATGTCTTCGAAATCCCGCCGATGGAGGAATATCCCCTTCCTCAGCTTTTGGCGATGGAGAAGGAGATGTCCGGTATCTATCTGAGCGGCCACCCGCTCTCGGAATACAGCGGGTTTGCTGAAAAGCAGGGGTGTGTTTCGGTTTACGACCTGCTCGAGGGAGCGGAGCAGGTTCCGCCTCGTTATCCGGATAAAACCCGGGTCAAGGTGCTAGGACTGGTTCAAAATGTAAAGACGATCCGAACCAAATCAGGGAACCAAACAATGGCTTTCCTTTCTTTTGAAGGGACAAACGGGACGGTAGAGGTAATTGCTTTCCCGAGGATCTACGACCAATACGCCCCTCTTCTCACGGCGGGCAGAGTCCTGCTGGTAGAGGGGGAGGTCAGCGTCAAGGAGGAAGAAGGCTGCAAAATTTTATGCAGTACCGTCCGGGAACTGACAAAGGAGCTCCTCGAAGCGCCGCCGGCACAGAAAAAGACGCTCTTCTTAAAATTTACCGACCGCGACGACCCAAGGATCGTCCCGGCGCTTGCTCTGCTGCGAAAATATCCCGGGCCTGCACCGGTCAAGGTTTATTTTGAAAAAACCGGGAAACTCG
>JAAWBP010000127.1 GCA_022792755.1 Oscillospiraceae bacterium
CTTTTTGGTAAAGTAAACACTCTCCGGCTAGGCCGGAGGGGAAAAGGGAGTCGCCATTGTGTTAATACTGATACATCATCTGTAGGCATTTCCGGAAAGAATCCCTGCGGAGCCGGTATTTCAGCCGCTTAGGTTGATCTTTTTTATTGTGAGAGGCTGGACGGTTTGGATTTGCAAGAAACCTTTTGATTCTATTGCACCTTTCTTAAGAATTGCGAATGCTGCTTGCAGAACGAATGGAGCCGTACTATAATGAGTTCACCGGATAAAAAGCAGATTCCGGAGCGCTTTTTATCAAAATAATAACAGGAGGAAAGGACGTCCGTATGGTTCTTTTCAGAACGATACGGCACGGGATACAACTATGAAATTTTTTAAGTTTTTCAGAAATGTAAACCGGGGCATTGTTTTGCTGATTGTTACCGCCCTGTGCTTTGCCGGTTATATCGCTTATGACAATATCATGTTTAACAAAGAAAAGCCGGGAATTGAAGCGCTGGTAGAGGAATATTCTGCGCAGCTTCCCCAAATGATGCTGCTGCCCGAAAGCGAGCAAAAGTACCAAAATGTTTCTGCTGATGCAGTCAGCAAAAAGCTGGAGGACAACAATAAGCTGTTCAGCCAATACTGGACGGCCAACGCACCGGCCGATAGCCGCAGCCGCTATACTACCCAAGGTATGCTGGAGGTTAAAAGCAGCTTTGAAAACATCCTGCGCTCCGCCATTGATAAGAATGTCAAGGCAAACGGCGTCATACTGGATTGCCAGGTAATCGTTAAAAATGTCTCAAATATCAAAAAAGTTTCGCCGGGCGTTGTTCAGGCAGAGGCCAATCTGTCGCTTTCCTACGAATTTAAAGGGAATCCGCTGCTTTATACTGGAAGCAGCGTCATATCGCCGACAGACGGCGAACCGGTTACAGACGGCAAAATCCGAACCTTTAGCATCGAAGGTTATCCCGTCTATACCCTGACAAAAACAGGGAGCGGCTGGAAAATCAGTGGACTCGCATGGTCATACTATGAAACCAGCGGAGTTACCGTTTATGAAGGGGGCGAGGAATAATGGAAGCAGTCCTGCAAATTCAGGGGCTCAACAAATATTTCGGGCGTAAAAAGGTTGTGGATAACCTGAATCTGGAGCTGTACCGCGGCGAAGTCTTCGGATTTCTCGGCCCGAACGGAGCGGGCAAAACCACCACGATCAAAATGGTGATGAGCCTGTTGCAGCGCGACGGCGGAAAGGTAATCATAAACGGATTTGATATCGATAAGCAGTTTGAGAAGGCCATGGCCTGTGTCGGCGGAATTGTGGAAAACCCGGAAACCTATCACTACATGACAGGGCTTCAAAACCTCAGACAGTATGCGCGGATGCGCAGCGGCGTAACCGAAGAACGGATTCGGGAGGTGATCCGGTTTGTCGGCCTGGAAAACCGGATCAACGAAAAAGTGAAAAAGTATTCACTTGGCATGAAGCAGCGGCTTGGCGTTGCACAATCTATCATGCATCACCCCGACCTGTTGATCCTCGACGAGCCGACAAACGGGCTGGATCCCTCCGGCATTAAGGAACTGCGTGACCTGCTCAAGCGGCTGGCACACGAGGAGAACATCTGCGTCATGGTATCCAGCCATCTGCTGTCTGAAATGCAGCTGATGTGCGACCGGGTCGGTATCATCTCCAACGGCAGCCTGGTCGATATCAAAAACATTTCCGACTTAACGAGCGAAACACAGGGTCAGCGCCAATTCCACATCGCAGTCAAAGGGAGCGCTGCCAATGCGATGGCGCTGATAGATGACCGTCCAACCGCTTTAGAGGACGACCGGCATTTCAGCGTCACGGTAGACAGCGAGGACGAAATCTCTGACATTATCACGCTTCTGGCCGTCAATCAGGTGAAGCTGATTACCGTAACAGAGGCGGCAAGGAATCTCGAGGAAGTCTTTATTGAGCTGACAGGCACGGAAGGGGGTCATCAGATTGGGTAAGTTTTTCCGCTTGGTGCAGAATGAGCATATTAAAATATTCACCAGAATCAGTACGTGGGTTCTGATTATCCTGATGGCGGTCGTTTCTATCGGGTTTACCGGTCTGATGAAATTGATAGAGTATCAAAACAATAACGTCGTTTATACTGATGATTATAAAGAGAGTTATGAGCGAGAAATACAGTATTTAAAGTCCGATAAATCGGAGGGCTACGAAATACAGATCGAAAGGTATGAATTTTTGATCGCACAGGATATTAACCCGTATGGCACTTGGCAATACGAAGCAGCCAGTACCCAGTTCGACAGGAAGGCCTCCCTGCTGTCACAGGCAGAGCTTGGAGGAATCACCGAGGCAGAATTGGAAACGGGCCTGAAAGAGATAGACGCCTGCCTGAAACAAATTGCAGACAAAGACTGGAAAGGCTATTATCAGCGGATGATTGCGGAAAACAATACTGATCCAACCTTATCTGCGGCGCAAAAAGAAGCGAACAATTACTATTACAGCTATCTGGTACAGAATAATATCGACCCGGATTCCAAGGACTGGCGTATCAGCCTCGTCGACCAGATACAGAGCGATAAAACGAGCCTGCTGGCGATAGAACAAGTCGGCACATTAAATGGGGAGCAGCAGGAGCAGGCAAAGGGCTACCAGGAACGCATCCTGATGAATGAGCACCGATTAGAGCATAACCTCAAAGCGGTAGCAGGGCAAGTGAGTTTTGACAGTTATGCAGAAATCGACTTCTGGACGGTAATGGGAAGCTCCAACGTATTGATCGGTGTTGTCAGCATGATCGTCATTATTATGGCCGGCTCCTCTATCGCTAACGAATTCTCAACCGGAACGATTAAATTCCTGTTGATCAATCCGGTCAAGCGCTGGAAGATCTTCCTTTCCAAATATGTGACTATTATTTCTATGTCGGTCATGCTGGTGCTGTGCTTCTTTTTCCTCAACACATTTCTTTCCGGCATTCTGTTCGGATTCGGCGATATCGCGGCGCCCTATCTCTACCTTTCCGGGGATACTGTACGAGAGCTTCCGGGGATCCTGTTTACTTTGTGGCAATACCTGATTGGCAGCGTCAACCTCATCGTGATGGGGACATTGGCCTTTGCGATTTCATCCCTCATGCGCAACTCCGCCGTTGCCATCGGCATTTCGGTCTTTGCCATGCTGGCCGGCAACACTATGGTGACCTTCCTTGGCACGATATTGCAGCAGGATTGGGCGCGGTTTTTCATCTTTGCGAATACCGACTTAAACGCTATCATGACCGGAACCAGCATTTTCCCCAACATGACGGTCGGCTTCTCACTTTGCGTTATCGCCGTGCATATGGTGATCTTTTTCCTGACCGCATGGGATGGATTTATGCGGCGGGAGAGCATTTAAAAGCCACTTTTACTTCCTATGTCACCCAAAAAGGCCGGTGCGGACAATCCCGCACCGGCCTTTTGATAAAGTGAAAGCCCTCCGGCTGGATCGGAGGGCTTTTAAAACCGTATTTCCAGCGCTAATCTTTTAACAGCCGGTGATCCCAAACAGCCGGCAGGTGTTTTCACGGGCCCAGTCAACGACCTCCTGCACGGAAAGCCCCTTCAATTCAGCGACCGCCGCCGCTGTGTACCGGATCATATCCGATGAGCAAGTCTTCCCGCGGTGAGGAACCGGCGCCATATAGGGGGCGTCCGTCTCTAGCAGAAGCCGGTTCATCGGAACTTCCAGGACAGCCTTTCTGGCCTTCTGTGCATTTGAAAAGGTGACGACTCCCGTAAAGCCGATATAATATCCCATTCCGACCAGCTCTTTGGCCGTTTCAGCCGATCCGGAATAGCAGTGGATGACGCCTTTTGCCGGAAAATCCCGGAGGATCTCCAGTGTGTCGGCCGTCGCTTCGCGGGAATGTATGATCACCGGCAGATCGAGCGCTTGAGCGAGCTCCATCTGCCTGCGGAAGGCATCCTTCTGCTCTGCCTTGTTGTCCTTGCTGTAGTGGTAATCCAGCCCGATTTCTCCGACCGCGACCATTTTGGGCAGGGAGAGGAGTTTTTCAAGCTCCTTGAGAGAATCTGCGCTGCACTGCTCCGCGTTTCCCGGATGAATCCCGGCGCTCGCATAAAACCAATCATAGCTTTGTGCGAGCTCTGCGG
This sequence comes from Oscillospiraceae bacterium, assembly GCA_022792755.1. GTDB lineage: Bacteria > Bacillota > Clostridia > Oscillospirales > Ruminococcaceae > Metaruminococcus_A. The sequence continues at coordinate 4,159 of JAAWBP010000127.1, forward strand.
CAAAACGGGAACTTTCAAGGTCGCAGCCGATGTTGACCACGCCGCAAACCCCGTTTTGCCGGAGGCGTTCAATCGTCCCCGGCCGGTCCAAGGAAAAAGCTTCGTCATCATAGTGGGCGTGGGAATCGAAAATACCGGATATCGTTTCGAGCTTTTCCATCAGCGCACCTTGCTTCCCTGCGGGATCGCATCGTCGGCGAAGATCACCTTTACTTCATCGCCTGCATCCGCCGCGAGGATCATCCCGTTGCTCTCGACCCCGCGCAGCTTTGCCGGCTTCAGGTTGGCAACTAGGATCACCTTCCGGCCGGTCAAATCCTCCGGCGCATACCATTTCGCAATCCCCGAAACGACCTGGCGGTCTCCTTCGCCGTCGTCGAGGATCAGCTTCAGCAGCTTATCGGACTTCGGAACTTTTTCACATCCTTTGACAAGGGCGACTCTCAAGCTGGCCTTGGCAAAATCCTCGATCCCGATCTGCGCGATCCCTTCTGCTTTTTCGGGCGCAGCCGTTTGAGATGTTTTCGCCTTTTCCGCCAGCTCCTTTTCGATTTCGGCCATCATCTTCGCCTCGTCGATTCGGTTGAAAAGGGGAGTGGGTGTGCCGACTGTTCCGCTCGCCTTGACGGCCCCGAAGGTTTTCAGAGAGTCAAAATCGCGGATATCGCAGTTGATCTGTTCCAAAATCGCATCACAGGTGGCAGGCATGAAGGGGGCGATCATCACCGCAATGAAACGGATCGATTCCAGAAGATTGTAAAGCACAGTGCCGAGGCGGGCCTTGTTTTCCTCGTCTTTGGCAAGGGCCCAGGGCATCGTTTCGTCGATATATTTGTTGGAGCGGCGTGCGAGAGCCATGATTTCGTCAAGCGCGTCCGCCACCCGGAATTCATCCATAAAGGCGCAGTATCGCGGAAAGGCGGCCAGCGCGGTGCCGGTGAGCTCTTTGTCCAGTTCCTCCGGCGCATCCGGCGGCAGGATTTCACCGTCGAAGTATTTTCGGCTCATCGCCACCGTCCGGTTGACAAGATTTCCGAGGGTGTTTGCAAGGTCGGAATTGAACCGGGCGATGATCGTTTCATAGCTGATGCTCCCGTCAGCGGCAAAGGGCATCTCGTGCAGAAGGTAATACCGCACGGCATCGACTCCAAAACGGTTGGCCAGCTCGTCGGCGTAGATGACGTTTCCTTTGGATTTGCTCATCTTGTCCTGGCCGAAGAGTAGCCAGGGGTGCCCGAAAATCTTTTTGGGGAGGGGGAGGCCGAGAGCCATCAGCATGATCGGCCAGTAGATGGTGTGGAAGCGCAGGATATCCTTCCCGATGATGTGGACGTCCGCGGGCCAGTACTGTTTAAACCGCTCTGAGCTTCCATCCGGGTCATAGCCAAGCCCGGTGATGTAGTTGCTCAGCGCGTCGATCCAGACATAGATCACATGCTTCGGGTCAAAGGTGACGGGAATTCCCCAGGTAAAGGTGGTGCGGGAAACGCAGAGATCCTGCAATCCCGGCTTTAAGAAATTGTTGACCATTTCGCGCTTGCGGGATTCTGGCGCAATAAAGTCCGGGTTTTCCTCGATGTGCTTCATCAGCTGGTCCTGATACTTGCTCATCCGGAAAAAGTAGGCCTCTTCTTTCGCAGGTTTCACCGGGCGGCCGCAGTCAGGGCAGCATCCGTCCACCAGCTGGGATTCCGTAAAAAAGGATTCGCAGGGGACGCAGTACATCCCTTCGTATTCGCTTTTGTAAATATCCCCTTGATCGTAAAGCTTTTTGAAAATTTTCTGGACGATCTCCTCGTGATCCTTGTCCGTCGTGCGGATAAACCGGTCGTAGGTGGCGCCCATCTGATCCCAGATCGCCTTGACTTCGCCCGCGACCTGGTCTACATAAGCCTGCGGCGCGATTCCGGCCTCTTTCGCATTTTCTTCGATCTTCTGGCCGTGTTCGTCGGTTCCGGTTAAAAAGTATACGTCAAACCCCTGCATTCGCTTATATCTCGCAATGGCGTCGCTCAGCACGATTTCATAGGTGTTGCCGATATGCGGCTTCCGCGAAGTGTAGGTGATGGCAGTCGTCAGATAATACTTTTTGCTCATGGTGCAATTCTCCTTTTCTTCCCCGCAAATGAGCGGGAAATCATAAAACTGATCGCGTAGCAATCAATTTTATTATACCAAATTTTGACTGAAATGCAAAGAAAAAGGGAAAATTGATTTTACGGGTAAAATGCCCCCGCCTAACTCTTAGATATCCTTGACAAGAACATTTGTTCTATTGTATACTATTGTTAGATTGAAATAGGGGGAACACGCGTTGGATTTCATGGAAAAACTGAAAATACTGTCCGATTCTGCCAAGTATGACGTGGCTTGCACCTCCAGCGGGGTAGACCGCGGCAACGGCGGCGATGGGATCGGCAGCGCGGTTTCCTGCGGGATCTGCCATAGCTTTGCCGCCGACGGGCGCTGTGTTTCCTTGCTCAAGGTGCTGATGACCAACTACTGCATCTACGACTGCAAATACTGTGTAAACCGCCGGTCGAACGACCTCCCCCGCGCGGCCTTTACACCGCGGGAGCTCGCCGACCTGACCATTGAATTTTACCGGCGCAACTATATCGAGGGGTTATTTGTC
>JAAWBP010000128.1 GCA_022792755.1 Oscillospiraceae bacterium
AATCAGAGATTGCTGGCGGGTACCCGGGAACCTTGTTGCTCCCGCTGGTCGCAATAACAACCCCACCCGCAGACGCAATCAGAGATTGCTGGCGGGTACCCGGGAACCTTGTTGCCCGTGGCCGGGCGGGACAATCGCGGCGGAGTGCCTCCGCTATCAATACGCGATCCATAGGCAGAGTAAACAGTGGCGTTGGTAACCCGCGGCCTTTATCGTGATTTGTATCACGTGCCTCGCAGGGCGGAATGCTTCCGCTGTCAATACGCGATCCGCAAGTTGTACCAGTAACAGCGTCCGTAACCCGCGAGGCACATGTTTTACACAATATGCCTCACAAGATGACCACCCTGAAATTGGTGAATCATCGGTGATGAATCGCCCTGTTGGAACTCAGGCTTCAAGACCACCCGACCGGCATAGAACAAATCAAACCGCCGTGAAACGAAACGACGAGAAAGGAGCGGGCGATACCCCATAAAGACCGTCTCTTCTGCGGATTTTATGCGGCCTTGTGTATCGCACGGAAGCGACCGTTTATGAGCAGCTTTTTTTCTATGATCCTGCGGATGCGCTACATCAACCGCTGGGGCCTTATGCGCAACACCCGGAATGAATCCCTTTCTGAACACAGCCTCGATGTAGCCATTTTGGCCCATGCGCTCTGCATCCTTCGAAACAAGCATTACGGAGGAACCCTAAACCCGGAAAAAGCGGCGGTGCTGGCTCTTTTCCACGACGCAAGCGAAATTATCACCGGCGACCTGCCTACTCCCGTAAAATACAACAATCCGCAGATCCACACCGCTTATAAAGACCTTGAAGGGATTGCAAAGGACAACCTGCTTTCCTTGCTGCCGGAGGATCTCCGCGGGGAATATGCCCCTCTTCTGCATGAAGAAGCCGATCCCTATCTTTTGCAGATCCTCAAGGCCGCCGACAAACTTTCCGCGCTGGTCAAATGCCTGGAAGAAGAAAAAGCCGGCAACACCGAGTTTTCCAAAGCTAAACTGGCCCAAACAAAGGCTTTGGAGGAGATGAACCTGCCTGAAGTAAACGAATTTTTAAAAGATTATATCCCCAGTTTTGAATTAACACTGGACGAGCAGAATTAGCCGTCCCGACAGGAGGAAAACAATGATTATTGAACCGAAAATCCGCGGATTCATCTGTACAACCGCCCATCCGGACGGATGCGCCGAAGCTGTACGGGAACAGATCGAATACGTCAAAGGGCAGCCTAAAACCGACGGCGCAAAAAAAGCGCTGATTTTAGGTGCTTCGACCGGCTACGGCCTCGCCTCCCGGATTGCGGCTGCCTATTCCTGCGGCGCCGCCACCCTGGGCGTCATCTTCGACAAGCCAGCCTCCGGCAGCCGGACGGCCACCGCAGGCTGGTACAACACCGCTGCTTTTGAGCGCTTTGCTGCTGCCGACGGCCTTTACGCAAAAACGCTCAACGGGGATGCCTTCTCCAAAGAGATGAAAGAGAAAACGGTCGAAGTGATCAAGCAGGATTTGGGGCAGGTGGATTTAGTGGTTTACAGCCTGGCCTCTCCCCGCCGCACCCTGGCGGATGGGGCTACCGTTTCCTCCGTTTTGAAAACAATCGGGGAACCTTATACCAACAAAACCATCGACCTGAAAACCAATACGGTTTCAGAAATTACTGTACCGCCCGCTTCTGAGCAAGAGGTGCAGGACACTGTCACCGTGATGGGTGGAGAGGACTGGGAAGATTGGATCACTGCGCTGCGGAAAGCCGGCGTCCTCGCCTCCGGCGCTGTCACGGTCGCTTATTCGTACATTGGGCCGGAGGTCACCCATTCGATCTATCTCAACGGCTCCATCGGGATGGCAAAGAAGCATCTGTTTGACACTTCGCTCAAGCTCGGCAGGCTTTATCCCGATCTCAAGTCCTACGTCTCGGTCAACAAAGCCCTTGTCACCCAATCGAGCGCCGCGATCCCGATTGTGCCGCTCTATATTTCCATCCTCTATCAAGTGATGAAAGAAAAAGGACTGCATGAGGGATGCATCGAACAGATGACCCGTTTGTTCCACGACCGCCTTTACGCGCCGAACATCCTGCTGGATGCCGAGGGGCGAATCCGGGTGGACGATTACGAGATGCAGCCCGACGTACAAGAAGCAGTCAATGCCCTCTGGGAAAAGGTCTCTACCCTGACATTGGAGGATTGCTGCGATATCGACGGATATTGGGACGATTTCTACCGGATGTTTGGGTTTCATTTTCAAACGGTCGACTATACAAAAGACGTCAATCCGGACGTGCCCATCCCGAGCATGATTTAAAACTTTCAACTCTTTCAACATGCAGAAGGCCGGAATCTCAACACAGATTCCGGCCTTTAATTGTTTCACTTTTTATTTACAGTTTCGCCGCTTCTGAAAGTTTCGAAATGCAGCTTTTACAGATAATTTTTCCATGATAATTGACTGTATCCGCCGCATCATTGCAAAACATACATGCCGGAGCATACTTTTTCAGAATAATACAGTTATCTTCTACATAAATTTCAAGTGAATCATCTGCAGCGATATCAAAAGACCTGCGCAGCTCAATCGGTAGTACGATTCTTCCGAGATTGTCGACCGGCCGAACAATTCCTGTTGATTTCATTATTTTATCCTCCTGGTTTCAACGCGGTTTAACAAATTTTTCAACACAATTATCATACCATTTATTGGCATCATTTGTCAATCGTAAAGTGACGAGATTTGATGAAAGAATTGTAAATTCAGTAATAATTGTAAAATATTGGAAATTAAAAAGTCGAAGTTTCATCTATTTAAAAATATTTTGCATTTTTGTGTCGAACCCTTAAAGCAAAAAAAGGAGTGTTTCTCCATGATGAAATGGATTTTTGGCGGGATGATCGTCCTTTCAGTCGTCTACGCCTTTGCCACGGGTAGTACCGCCGAGGTTTCCAATGCCGCACTCAAGGAATGCCAGAACGCAGTTCAATTTCTTCTCGTCCTGCTTGGGTCGATGTGTTTATGGGGCGGCTTCCTAAAGATCGCCGAACGATCCGGTCTGACTGCAATCATTGCCAAGGTTCTTTCCCCATTCACCAGGCTGCTTTTTCCCAATCTCAAAAAAGGCTCCAAGGCGCTGACCGCTATTTCGATGAACATCACAGCCAACCTGCTCGGGCTGGGAAACGCCGCCACGCCGCTGGGGATCGCCGCGATGCAGGCGCTCAAAGAGGAAGAACCAGGCCCTCATTCCAATACGGCGAGCCATTCTATGATCCTCTTTGTCCTGCTCAACACCGCATCCATCCAGCTGCTGCCCACCACGATCGCCACCCTCAGGCTGCAAAACGGCTCCGCCGTCCCTTTGGATATCCTCCCCGCGGTGCTGATCACATCTTTTCTTTCCCTTTTGGTCGCCCTGCTCAGCGCCTTTTTCTGTCGGCAACTGCTAAAGGGAAGAAAACATTTCTCCAGGGAGGTGTAGTTCCTTTGCTTCAAACATTCGGCGGATTTGTCATCCCCACAGTCTTGTTGGGGATCATTCTCTTCGGTCTCATCAAAAAGGTAAACGTTTACGAAGCTTTTCTGGAAGGGGCGAAAGAAGGAGCGATTACAACTTTCCAGATCATGCCCGCTATCATCGCAATTCTGACCGCAATCGGGATGCTGAAGGCGTCAGGGGCTCTGGCCGCCCTGGTGCAGCTTTTTGAGCCGGTTTGCCAGCTGATCGGCTTTCCCGCCGAGCTGACGCCCCTTGCGATCATCCGTCCCATTTCCGGGAGCGGATCTCTCGCCGTCTTGGAGCAGGTGCTCAGGGACTACGGACCGGACAGCTTGATCGGCCGGGTGGCAAGTGTGATGCAAGGTTCAACCGAAACCACCTTTTACACCATTGCGGTCTATTACGGCGCCGCCCAGATCACTAAAGCGCGCTATACCCTCCCCTGTGCGCTGGCCGCCGATTTCGCGGGGATGGTTTTCAGCGCGGCGGCGGTCAGGATCCTCATGCAGCCCTTGTAATTCGACCAAAAATTCGATATAATAGAATACATCTGAAAGCGGCACGGAGGAAAAAGGATGAAATACAGACGTGTCCGAAAGGCCATTGCAGGTGTCTTCTGCGGGATTTTTCTCACCGGAGCCGCTCTTATCTGCACCGGAATCCTGGTTCTTTTCTGTGCGGTGGATGAAACTGGGCAGGGCGACAGCCTGAACCTTTTTGGATTTACAGTTTTTTTGAGCGGCGACGGCGCCCCTGTGGGGGAATACTCCCCCGGCACCGCGATCGTCGTACAAGATACACCGCACGACCTGCTCAATCCGGGGGATCCCATCATCTGTCGGGATTTGGACACTGAAAACCGGTTTTATCCGGTCGTCCGCTATGTGGCGTCCTATGATCCGGCATATCCTTCAACCGTCACCGCTGTTTCGATTGGAGATTGGGAAATCCTGACGGTCAACCGGGACGACATCATTGGAAAGTGCATTTTCTCTTCCGCCGCACTGGGCAGGATGCTGGAGCTCGCCCAAAGCGATGAGCAAGGTCCCGTCCTCCTTGCGCTGATCCTAGGAGGATTGGCCTTCCTGTTTGCAGTCTGCCTCCTATGGTATCTCTATTTAGGGCGGGGACAGACCAAAAAAGTGGTCGAGTCACAGCTAGACGAGCCGTTCGATCTTTTTGGTATGATCGAATTGGAAGATGCCCCTCTCGAGTGGGTAGAGCCTTCAGCTGTCCTGAAAGGTCCCGCAGGGCCAGAGGAGGAAGCAACGGAAATCGACGGGCTGTCATCTTCCAAATCCAGCCTTTAACCTGGATGATGGAAAACAAGTCCCTCATAGAAAACCGGTAAGCTTTTAAAGTGTAAGCAAAAAGGACGCTGTAAATTACAGCGTCCTTTTTCTTATAGCTTAGCAACAGCTTATTTGAGCTCGATTTTCGCACCGGCCTCTTCCAGTTTCTTCTGAATCTCTTCAGCGTCAGCCTTAGAAGCAGCCTCTTTGATGGTCTTCGGCGCATTGTCGACCAGCTCTTTCGCCTCTTTCAGGCCCAAACCAGTGATCTCCTTCACCGCTTTGATGACGCCCATCTTGCTGGCGCCAGCGTCGACCAGGACCACGTCGAACTCGCTTTTCTCCTCAGCAGCAGCGCCCGCAGCAGCCGGGGCGGCAACGGCAACCGCAGCAGCGGAAACACCGAATTCCTCTTCCAAAGCTTTTACAAGCTCATTGAGCTCTAAGACAGTCAGAGCTTTTACTTCTTCAATCATAGCTAAAATTTTCTCAGAAGCCATTTGTATTTACCTCCATATGATTATTTTTACTTTAAGATGACTTACGCAACCTCTTCGGACTTCTCGGCAATCTGATTGAGCACAACAGCGAGATTCGCAATCGGCGCATTCAAGCTGCTGAGCATCTGGGCGACGAGAACTTCCTTGGACGGGATCTTAGCAATCGCGACAACGGTATCGACATCGATCGCCTTGCCGTCCATGAACCCGGCCTTAACCTTCAACGCAGCGCCTTTGAGCTCCTCGGAATATTTTACGAGGATCCTCGCAGCGGCCATCTGATCCTCCCCGCAGACCGCAAGGGCGGTGGTTCCATTGAGAACCTCGTCAAAGTCATAGCCGACTTCCTTGGTCGCAAAACGCAGCATGGTGTTTTTTACAACGAAATAGTCGACTCCAGCTTCACGCAGCTCTTTTCTGAGCTTAGTATCGGTGGCGACGTCGATTCCCTTATAATCAACCAAAACGCCGGCAGAAGCGGCTTTCAGCTTCTCGCCGATTTTGCTGACCAGTTCCTTTTTGCTCTCTAAAACCTTTGCACTTGGCAAAACAATTCACCTCCCGGTAACAAATCAGTCCACATAAAAAACCCTTCCTCCACAAACCGCGAAGGAAGGGCAAACAGACAAAATACAACTGTACTTTTCAGTCAGCGCTTCTCCTCGGCAGGTAGGCTATGCCTTTTATGCACTTGCACCTGCTGTCTTAAGAAATAACAGCTTTATTAGTATAACACAGGCTCAAAACCCTGTCAACTGCAAATTAAACCCCATATCTCGCAGAGTTGACCTTCACGCCAGGGCCCATCGTCGTAGTGACAACGCAGGATTTGATATACTGCCCCTTCGCAGCGGCCGGTTTTGCAGCGACAACTGCGTTCATCAAGGTGTTGAAGTTCTCCTCGAGCTTTTCCACGCCGAAGGAAGCCTTTCCAATCGGGCAGTGGATGATATTGGTTTTATCCAGACGGTACTCGATCTTACCGGCTTTCGCCTCGGTGACAGCACGGGCAACATCCGGCGTGACGGTGCCGGCCTTCGGGTTCGGCATCAAGCCGCGGGGGCCGAGAACACGCCCCAGACGGCCGACTAAGCCCATCATATCCGGGGTGGCGATCACGACGTCAAAATCCATCCAGCCCTCGCCCTGGATCCGGGCGACCAGTTCTTCGGCGCCGACATAATCCGCACCGGCATCCTCAGCGGCCTTGACGTTGTCGCCTTTGGCGAAGACGCAGACCCGAACGTTCTTACCGGTTCCGTTCGGCAGGACAACCGCACCGCGAACCTGCTGGTCTGCGTGGCGGGAGTCGACTCCCAGCCGGATGTGCGCCTCAACGGTCTCATCGAATTTCGCTTTCGCAGTTTTAATCGCCAAATCCATCGCTTCCGCCGGATCGTACTGCTTGGTACGGTCGACGAGCTTTGCGCTTTCTACATATTTTTTACCATGTTTCATACTATCATATCCTCCCTCATGAGTGGTCCATAACGGAAATTTCCTCCCACCAGCGGGCTATTAGTCGACGACTTCAATGCCCATGGAACGCGCGGTCCCAGCGATCATGCTCATCGCGGTGTCGATATTGGCCGCGTTGAGGTCGGGCATTTTGGTTTCGGCGATTTTTCTAACCTGCTCCTTGGTAATCTTTGCCACCTTCGTTTTGTTCGGCACACCAGAGCCGCTTTCGATTCCGCACGCCTTTTTGATTAAGACAGAGGCCGGCGGAGTCTTGGTGATAAAGGTAAAGGAGCGGTCCGCATATACGGTAATGACGACCGGGATGATAAGCCCCGCGTCGTTCTTTGTACGCTCGTTGAATTCCTTTGTAAATGACACGATGTTGACGCCATGCTGACCCAATGCAGGGCCGACCGGCGGCGCAGGAGTCGCCTTGCCTGCGGGGATCTGAAGCTTGATATAGCCTGTAACCTTCTGAGCCATTTTTTGCACCTCCAAAATTATGTGGTTTCTGGCGGAACGGGAGCTGTTTCCCCATTCCTCCCACCAGCGGACGGCAGAGCCTCCGCCGAATGCCGGATTTCAACCGGCGGAGCGCCTTACTCCTTGACCGCGACCACCTGTTCCAGCTCAAGTTCCACAGGGGTTTCACGGCCGAACATCGACACGGTGAGCTTGACCTTGTTTTTCTCGGTGTCAACCTCGTCCACGATGCCGATAAAGCCCTCCAGCGGACCGGTAACGACCTTCACGCTGTCGCCGGCTGCATAGTCGACGGTAACCTGACGCGTTTCTACGCCCAGCGCCTCGACCTCTTTTTCGGTGAGGGGGATGGGCTTGGATGCCGGCCCGACAAATCCTGTCACGCCGCGGATATTCCGCACGACATACCAGGAATCATCCGTCAAAATCATCTTTACGAGCACATAGCCCGGAAAGATTTTGCGCTCTACCTCGCGCTTTTTGTTGTCTTTGATCTCGACAACGGTTTCGGTCGGGACCTTTACCTCATGGATCAGCTCGTGAAGCTGATGGTTTTCCACGACCTTTTCGATATTCTGCGCAACCTTGTTCTCATATCCGGAATAGGTGTGCACAACATACCATCTTGCGGTTTCTGACATAGTTTACCTCCACAGACCCCGGCGGCGGGCGTTAAGCCTGCTGCAGGACAAATCGAACAATCAGGCCCAAAACAGCGTCGAGCCCAGCCACGAAAGCGCCCAGGACGATCACGACGGCGAGAACAACAAGGGTGTTGTTGACAATCTGCTTTTTGGTGGGCCATACAATCTTTTTGTATTCGCCCCTTAGGTCCTTGAAGTAGCGGGTTATTTTTTTGAGAACGCCGTTTTTCTGCTTTTTGTCAGCCTTTTTCTTCGGCTTTGCCGCAGCTTTTACAGCAATGTCCTTTTTGGCCATTTCTCTCACCCTTCCGTTTACTTCGTTTCTTTGTGAAGCGTGTGTTTACGGCAGAAGCGACAATACTTGTTCATCTCAAGTCTGTCAGGGTCGTTTTTCTTGTTCTTCATGGTGTTGTAGTTGCGCTGTTTGCATTCGGAACAAGCTAATGTAATTTTCACTCTCATGTTCGGCACCTCCCGGTAACGGTTTTTGTTAGCCTCCCTCTAAAGAAGTGCGAAAAACCGCAAAAAAATAAACCCCTTTAGAGGTAATAACAATCATAGCATAAAGGGACAAATCCGTCAAGGGTTTTTATGAAATTCACGTCCGCCTTGCTTTTCTGGGGGCGGCAGTTCTGTTTTTTGGCGCGATACCATATTATAATATCATGATTGCCCTCGATAGGCAAAAGCAGACATGGTCTGTGCCCAGACTGGGCAATACGCGATGCGCAGATCGTACCGGTAACAACGCTCATAACCCGCGAGGCACGCCTGTGCCCAGACTGGGCAATACGAGATTCGTGGGTGGTGCGAATAACAAGGTTCATTTCCCGCGAGACACGTAGTTTGTATAAAGCACCTCGCAGGTCTATTACCAAAACCGGAAAAACCTTGGTGTGCGAATCACCCGCAGGGGTACCCTGCCCTTGTCAACCGAGGGTATGACCCATGCCGTAAGCGACGGCCCCATCCCGGGCCGGCATCCTTCCTAAGAGGAGGATGGCCGTAAGTATTGTTTGCATCCGGATGTAAAATATGGTATTATTTAGAATAAGTATGCGTTGCTCAAACTGAAGTTTGGAGGCTTTTTCATGTCTAAGAAAACCGTTGCCGTTTTATTCGGCGGCAGATCGAGCGAATATGAGGTTTCGCTCCTCTCCGCCGCTTCTGTTTTAGATCATATCCCGTCCGACCGCTACGACGCCGTTACAATCGGCATCACCAAGGAAGGGCGCTGGCTCTGGTACGGCGGCCCGTCCAGGGCCATTGCAGACGGAAACTGGAAGGATCACCCTTCCAACCGTCCCGTCGTTTTCAGCTTAGATCCCTCCCAAAAGGGCATCCTGAAGCTGGACGGAGAGACAGCGGAGCTCCTACCGGTGGACTGCATCTTCCCGGTGCTCCACGGCAAAAACGGGGAGGACGGCACTGTGCAGGGGATGCTCGATCTCGCAGGGATTCCCTACGTCGGATGCGGGCTGGCCGCCTCCGCCAACTGCATGGATAAACAGTTTACCCACACGATTTTAGACGCCGCCGGAATCCGGACAGCCAAATGGCGGGTGCTCCGAAAGGCAGAGCATGCCTCGCTCGACAGCCGCATCCCCGAAATTGAGGAGGCGCTGGGGTATCCCGTCTTCGTCAAGCCGGCAAATGCGGGCTCCTCGGTCGGGATCAGCAAGGCGCACAACCGGGAAGAGTTGAAAAAAGCGCTGGAGCTCGCCTTCGTACACGACGAAAAGGCCATTTTGGAGGAGACCATCACCGGCACGGAGGTTGAGTGCGCCGTGCTTGGCAACGAAGCGCCGAAAGCCTCCCAGCCCGGGCAGATCACCCCCAGCAACGAGTTCTATGACTACAACGCGAAATACATCGACGGGGCTTCAAAGCTCGACATCCCGGCTAAAATCAGCCCCGAAGTCGCCGAGCTGGTCAAGGAGACTGCCATCAAAGCTTATCGGGCGCTGGGATGCAGCGGTCTGTCCCGCGTCGACTTTTTTGTGACGGACAGCGGCGAGGTCATCCTCAACGAGATCAATACCCTGCCTGGGTTTACCGACATCAGCATGTACCCCAAGCTCTGGGAAGCGCAGGGCGTCCCCTACACGGAACTGGTCAGCCGCCTGATCGAGCTTGCGCTGGAAAGAAAGGAAGATGTCTGTGGATAACCGTGCAATCGGCGTTTTTGACTCCGGGCTGGGGGGTGTCTCCGTTTTAAAGGAACTCCAGCAGCAGCTTCCACATGAGAATTTCGTCTATTTCGGCGACACCGGACGGGTTCCCTACGGAACCCGCAGCCGCCAGACGATCGTCAAATACGCCATGCAGGATATCCGGTTTCTCCTCTCCAAAAACGTAAAAATGGTCATCGCGGCCTGCGGCACAGCCAGCGCCAACCTCACCCCCGAATACCTGGAGGGGCTGGACGTCCCCTTCTGCAACATCCTGCTGCCCGCCTCCCAAGCCGCCTGCTCCGCCTCCCAAACGGGGCGGATCGGCGTAATCGCCACCTCTGCCACCATCAAAAGCGGCGCTTACGGCAAGGCGATGCGGAATATCCGCCCGAATGCGGTGGTCGTCGGCAGCGCCTGCCCCCTCTTTGTCCCGCTGGTGGAAAACGGGTTCATCGAGCGCGGCAATCCGGTCACGCGGATGGTGGCGGAACAATACCTCGCGCCGTTTCAAAGCGGCGAGGTCGATGTGCTGATCCTGGGATGCACCCACTACCCGATTATCAGCGAAACCATTTCCGACGTTCTGAACGGTCGGCTTCCGCTCATCAACCCCGGTGTGGAGACGGCAAAGCAGGCGAGCGCCCTACTGGTCAAAAACAACCTGCTTCGAAGCGGAAACGAACCGGGGCACACCGAATTCTACGTCAGCGACAACCCCGAATCCTTCGGCGAAATCGCCTCCCTTTTTCTGGGAGAAACGATCGCAGCGGACGTCAAGCTGGTCGACCTAGACAACTTTGCCGCGGATACGGGCAATTTCGGCGCCGTCCCATCCTGATCCCGGCTGAGGGAAACGGCCGCCCTTTAGAAGGCGGAGATGCCTTTTCAATCACGACCGCCCCTGGCTGACAAGGGCGGAAAACAGAAAGAGAAAAACAATGAAAAAAGAAGTGTATATCCAGATCAAAGGCGTCCAGCGGGACGATGAAGGGGACGACGTTACAGAGCTGTTTACCCAAGGGCTTTTATATGAAAAAAGTGGAAAGTACTACCTGATCTACGACGAGTCGGAAGCGACCGGCTTTCAGGGCTGCCAGACCATGCTGAAGCTGGAGGGGACGAAAAAGGTGACGATGCGCCGCACCGGTTCCAGCCGTTCCGAATTGGTGATCGAGAAAGGGGTGCGGCATGTCGGCCTTTACGGAACCGTCGCAGGCGATCTCCAGATCGGCGTCTTCGCCGAGGAGATCACGAACGGCCTGACCGAGCAGGGCGGGAAGGTTCACTTCAAGTATCAGCTGGACGTCAACTCTGTTTTCATGAGCGAGAACGAGATTTTTATCGAGGTTCAAACCGAGTAGAAAAACACGGAGGGTTCAAATTAATGAAAGATTTAGTCAAAGCCGCCAACGATCAGTTAAACGACCTGATCTTAGGCGCATTGGGACACGCCGTCGGGGAGGGGGAACTCCCCCCGGAGCCGATTCCCGCCTATTCGATCCAGATTCCGGCCGATAAAGCGCACGGCGATTTTGCCGCCAACGTGGCGATGGTTTCGGCCCGGGCGTTCAAGCTCCCCCCCAGAAAGATCGCGGAGACCATCTGCAAGCATCTGGTGCTGGAGGGTTCTTACTTCGAGCGGGCAGAGATCGCCGGGGCGGGCTTCCTCAACTTCTTCCTCTCCCACCGCTGGTTCGAGGAAACACTGTTGGCCGTCTCCTCCGAAGGGGAGGGCTACGGACGCTCCGGCTACGGAAAAGGCCGGAAGGTCATGGTGGAATTCGTCTCCGCCAACCCGACGGGCCCCATGCACATCGGGAACGCGCGGGGCGGCGTGATCGGCGACACACTGGCCGCCGTGCTGGAGCACGCGGGCTACGACGTGACGAAAGAATTCTATGTGAACGACGCAGGGAACCAGATCAACAAATTTGCGGTTTCGCTGGATGTGCGCTATCTCCAGCTCTTCAAGGGGGAGGAGGCCGTCCCGCTCCCGGAGGACGCCTATCAAGGGGCGGACATCACGGAGCACGCCAAGGCGTTCGCCGCCATCCACGGCGACAGCTTTCTGGACAAGCCGGAGGAAGAGCGCCGGAAGGCGCTGGTCGACTACGCGCTCCCGCTCAACATCGAGGGGCTCAGGCGGGACCTTTCCCGGTACGGGATCGAGTATGACGTCTGGTTCAAAGAAAGCACCCTGCATGAAAGCGGCGCTGTCAAGGCTGCGATCGACAGGCTGACGGAGCGCGGCTTCACCTACGAAAAAGAGGGGGCCATTTGGTATAAAAATGCCGAGGTGCTGAAAGAGCAGCTTCTCCGGCAGGGCAAAAGCGAAAAGGAGATCGAAAAGCTGGATCTGAAGGACGACGTCCTCGTCCGCGCAAACGGCACTCCGACTTATTTCGCGGCCGACATCGCCTATCACTACAACAAGTTTGCCGTCCGCGGCTTCGATAAAGTCATCAACATCTGGGGGGCGGACCACCACGGCCATGTCGCGCGGCTCAAGGGCGCGATGGACGCCATCGGGCTGGACGGCGGCAGGCTGGACATCGTCCTGATGCAGCTGGTGCGGCTGATGCGGGACGGGGAAACCGTCCGGGTCAGCAAGCGGACTGGAAAATCCCTTACACTGACCGACCTGCTGGATGAGGTGCCGGTAGATGCCGCCCGGTTTTTCTTCAATCTCCGGGAGGCGAGCTCCCACTTTGATTTCGACCTGGGGCTCGCAGTCGAGCAGTCCTCTCAAAACCCGGTCTACTACGTCCAGTACGCCCATGCCCGGATTTGCAGCATCCTCGCGAACCTGGCCGCAGAGCAGATCATGCCGGAGGCGCCGGACAGCAAACGGCTGGGTCTGCTGACCGCGCCGGAAGAAATTGAACTGATCCGATTGATCGCAGGCTACCCGAACGAGATCGTCGAGGCGGCGAAAAATTACGACCCATCCCGGATGACCCGGTATGCGTCCGACCTCGCCTCCCTTTTCCACAAATTTTACAACGCCTGCCGTGTCAAATGCGGCGACCCGGAGCTGACCCAGGCCCGCCTTTCCCTCTGCCTCGCGGCCAAAACGGTTCTGTCCAACCTGCTCCGGATGCTGCATATTTCCGCACCTGTCACCATGTAAAGGCCGCTGCCCACGCTCTGGCCGGCCAACAGGTTCGCTGGTGGACGGCATCCCTGAAAAAATCGCATAGAAGTACGGTGCGGCTGTAAGCCCGCCGCCGCTAAAGATAGGAGACAAGCATTATGAAATTGGGAATGGTGGGGCTGCCGAATGTCGGCAAAAGCACCCTGTTCAACGCTTTGACCAACGCAGGGGCGGAATCTGCAAACTACCCCTTCTGTACCATCGAACCGAATATCGGGGTCGTCTCGGTGCCGGACAAACGGCTCGACGCGCTCGCGGAGATGTACCATCCCGATAAGTTCACCCCTGCGACGTTGGAATTCGTCGACATCGCAGGGCTGGTGAAAGGCGCTTCCAAGGGGGAGGGTCTGGGGAACAAGTTCCTGTCCAATATCCGGGAGGTGGATGCGATTGTCCACGTCGTCCGGTGCTTCGAAGACCCGGACATCATCCATGTGGATGGGGAGATCGGCCCGAGGCGGGACATCGAAACCATTAACCTCGAGCTGGTCTTTTCCGACCTCGAGATTCTGGACAGGCGGATCGACAAAGCAAGGAAGATGGTCAAGGCGGATAAAAAATACCAAAGCGAGCTCGAGTTTCTAGAGGCGCTGCACGCCCACCTCGAGGAGGGAAAAAGCGCGCGCTCCTTTGCCTATACCCCGGAGCAGCGGGAAATCGTGAAGACCATCGCGCTGCTTTCCAACATGCCGGTGATCTACGCCGCAAACCTCTGCGAGGACGACTTTATCGGCGGGATCGACAGCAATCCGTTCTACAAAGAGGTGCGGGAGATCGCCGCGGAAGAGCATTCCGCCGTTCTGCCGATCTGCGCAAAGATCGAGGAGGAGATCGCCGACATGTCCGCAGAGGATAAGGCGATGTTTTTGGAGGAGCTCCACCTCACTCAATCAGGGCTCGACCGGATTATCACCGAGGGCTACGCCCTTCTCGGGCTGATCTCTTACCTGACGGCGGGGCAGCCCGAAGTCCGTGCCTGGACGATCGTCAAGGGGACAAAAGCGCCCCAGGCGGCCGGAAAGATCCACACCGATTTCGAGCGGGGCTTTATCCGGGCGGAGATTGTCTCCTTCGACGACCTGATGGCCTGCGGTTCGATGGCTGCCGCCAAGGAAAAGGGGCTGGTCCGGCTGGAAGGCAAAGACTATGTCATGCAGGACGGGGACGTCGTCCTTTTCCGCTTCAACGTCTAACTTTTTCTAAAAATGCCGGTATCTCCGTTTGACGGCCAAGTCCCGGCGCTGTTCCAAAGACTATGACGAGGAGGGCTGCAAATGGGCAGCACAGCTGACAGCTGGAGCAAAACCACCCTTTACACCACCACTCAGGGGATCGAGATCGTCACCGCTTTTCTGCTGGAGCAAGGCGTCGGCGGGGTGGAGATCACCGACGCGCAGGATTTCGAGCATTTCCTGAACGACACCGAAATCCACTGGGATTATGTAGACGACGCGCTGATGGCGCTCAAAACCGCTGAAACCAGCATTACCTTTTATCTCCCTGAGAACGCGCAGGGGCGGGAGACGCTCCTTTCGATCCGGAACGGGCTGAAATCCCTCCCCTCCCTTTGCAGCGGGGTCGATCTCGGACGGCTCGTTTTGGAGAACGACACCGTCCGCGAAGAGGACTGGGCCAACGTTTGGAAGCAGTACTACCATCCGACCCCGGTCGGGGAAAAGCTCCTGATCGTCCCCTCTTGGGAGGAGCAGGAGACCGATGCCGCCGGGCGGGTCAAGCTCCTGCTCGACCCCGGGATGGCCTTCGGCACCGGGACCCACGCCAGCACAAGGCTCTGCCTCGAATTTTTGCAGGAGGCCGTCCGGCCGGGAGACCGGATGTTAGACGTCGGATGCGGCAGCGGCATCCTCGCGGTCGCCTCTCTTTTGCTCGGCGCCGAGAACGCCGTCGGGGTGGATATCGACGAGCTCGCGGCGAAAATCGCAATGGAAAACGCCGCTCTCAACGGGGTGGAACACCGCCTCGCCACCTATGTCGGCGACCTCACCGACAAGATCAGCGGACAGTATGACGTGATCTGCGCAAACATTGTAGCCGATGTAATCATCCGGCTCTGCCCCGACATCCCCCGGTTCTTAAAGCCCGGCGGGATATTCCTCACCTCCGGGATCATCGATACCCGCAAAGACGACGTGACCGCCGCCGTCACGGCAAACGGGCTCCGGATCGACGGGGTTAAGGAGGAGAGCGGCTGGGTCGCCCTGCGGTGTTCCGCCGTCTGAAAAATCAGAACGGAGTGAATACGAGTAACCCCGAAGGATCACAATCACACTAGGCAGGAGTTCATAAAAAGGAGGGGCATCGGTGAAAAAACAGGCCTGTTCAGAGCTGCGGAATTATTGGAAGATTTTTGGCATCGCCCTCGGGATTGCCGCCGTCTTCTTTCTCCCGTACATCCTGATGGACGGAGGGCACTTCATTTATTACGGGGACTATAACGTCAAACAGATCCCTTTTTATAAGCTGGCGCACGAAGCTGTCCGAAGCGGGAATTTCGGCTGGAGCTGGACGACCGATCTAGGAGCCAACTTCATCGGGTCTTATTCCTTTTACCTGCTGGGAAATCCCTTTTTCTGGCTCACTATCCCCTTCCCGACCGATTTCGTCCCCTACCTGATGGCGCCGCTGATGGCCATTAAGCTCGCCTGCTGCGCCGTGACCGGCTACGCCTTTATCCGCCGGTTTACCAAAACCTCCCTTTTCGCCATGATCGGCGGGCTGCTCTACGCCTTTTCCGGGTTTAACATCTACAATATCTTTTTCAACCATTTCCTCGAGGTGGCCGTTTTCTTCCCGCTCCTGCTGATCGCGCTGGAGGAGTTCGTCATCAACCGCCGCCGCTGTGTCTTCGCTTTGGCAGTCTGCCTCTGCGCCGTGGTCAACTACTACTTTTTTGTCGCAGAGGTGATCTTTACCGTCCTTTATTTCCTGATCCGCCTGACCTCCCCGGAATTCCGCCGGGGAGTTACCGTCAAGAGCTTTCTCCTGCTCGCGCTGGAAGCGATATTGGGATTCCTTGGCTCCATGTTCCTCCTCCTCCCCTCGGTGATCGCACTGATGGGGAATTACCGGATCAACGAACACTTGAATGGGTTCAACCTTCTTTTTTACGACCGGGTGCAGCGGTACGGCCTGATCCTGGAAAGTTTCTTTTTCCCGCCGGATATCCCCGCGCGCCCCAACTTTTTCCCGGATTCCGCTTCCAAATGGGGCTCTGTTTCGGCTTACCTGCCCCTGTTCAGCCTATCGGCGGTGGTCGCCTACTTCCGCAGCCGGAAACCACGGTGGATCAAGCTTCTTCTCTCAACCTGTGCGGTGATCGCCTTCATCCCCGTTCTGAACAGCATGTTCCAGCTCTTTAATTCCCAGTATTACGCCCGCTGGTTTTTCATGCCGATTTTGATCATGGCCCTCGCCAGCGTTCTCGCCCTGGAGGATACAAAGACCGACTACAGCTTCGGCGTTCGGGTAACAGCCGTTTTTATGATCTCGTTCTCTTCCATCGGGCTCCTGCCGAAGATGGAGGACGGTGAGCTGGTCTTTTTCCAGATGCCTGCTTATCCGGAACGGTTCTGGGCCTATATCCTGTTTGGGGCGGCGGGCCTTTTCGTCGCCTGGATGATCTGGAAGATGTTCCGGGGGGAGCGGGGCTACGGGGTCAAACTGCTGGTCGCCGTCTCGGTGATGTCCGTCGTCTACTCCATTCTGCTGCTGGGGCTGGGAAAGGGGAATCAGGAGGAGGTTCACAAAATCGTCGACCTTGGGCTTCACGGCGAGGAAAATATCTCCCTGCCTGAGGAAGAAACCGGCTTTTACCGGATTGATATCCTCGAAGGCCTAGACAACTACGGGATGTTCTGGAATATGCCCAGCATGCGGGCCTTCCACAGCATCGTCCCGCCTTCGATCATCAATTTCTATCAGGCAGTCGGGGTGGAGCGCGGAGTCGGTTCCCGTGCGGATATCTCCCGCCTCCCGCTGCGGGCGCTTTTTTCGGTGAAATACATCTTTTCAGGGGCGAGTGACCCCGACCTCCCGAACTATCATTCGATCGGGGTTCAAAATGAATTCGACGTCTATGAAAACGAGGATTACATCCCGATGGGATTTACCTACCCCTACTATATCACACAAAAAACGTTTGAAGACTACCCGGACACGATGCGGGACCGGCTCCTTCTCAAAGCGATCTATCTAAACGACGAACAGATCGAAGCCTACCGTGGGGTTCTGGACGAACTGCCGGAATCTGAGATGCCACTCGTAACACACGAGGAGATGCGGGCCGACTGCGCAGCACTGCGGGGACACAGCGGCAGCTCCTTCTCGTATGATAATTCGGGCTTTACTTCCCAGATTACACTGGAGCGGGAAAACCTGGTCTTTTACAGCGTCCCCTATGAGAGCGGGTGGACTGCGACCGTCAACGGTAAACCGGCCGAGATCGAGCAGGTAAACGTCGGCTTCATGGCGGTGCTTGCCCCGGCGGGGGAAAATACCATCCGGTTCGAATACCACACGCCCGGCCTTTTGACAGGTTCCGCTGTCAGCTTGGGGGCGGGAATCTTCCTGGCCGGTTACGGCGTTCTGATCTGGCTTTACCGAAAAAGACATCCGGCGAACCGGAACCGCCCCTATCTCCACCGCTTATTTGCTGAGGATTGCAGTTCGTTGAAGGCAGCGGATGCTTATCAGCGCCACGTGTCGGGCTTGGCAGCGGATGTCAAGAAGGACGCAAAATAAATTTTTGAGTGCTTCCCCTTCTCGCAGCACGGTACCCTCGGTTGACAAGGGCAAACACGCCCCAGAGCTTCAAAAGGAACGTGCTGGCTGCGTTCTCGGGCTCGGAATGCGGCAGCATGCCTTCGCCCTGCAGCCTTGCCATCCCGTCCTTTCTGAAGCTCTGGGGTTCGAAGAAGTTTTTCAGAGGCGGGAAGTGTTCCTGACAAGGCAGACGACGCAGCTTTACTTCCGTAAAGCAAGGAGGATAACACGGTCAGGGGCGCTTCCCGCCCTGCAAAACCGCGTCTGCACTTGTCAACCGAGGGTAGGATAATCATTCTAAACCGGCTCCTCTTGTCCTGTCAGATCGCTTTTATTGATGTCCGGCTTTTTTTGTGTTATACTATCACCGTTAACCCGCCTAGGGCGGAAAAGTTCGGTCTCCCTTTCAAACCATAAATCCAGATGGAGGTGGTTGAGATGATTAAATTTTTGAAAATGTTTGAAAAATCCACCATCTTCATTGTGAAGACCGGTCTGTTTTTGGCTTTATTTGTCACCTTTTACGGGCTTTTTTCGCTGATTGCTCCCCAGCTGCTGCGTCCGAGCCGGACGATGTTTATCACCCTGACTACCTACCTGCTCGCGGCGCTGCTTTTCCTCCGGATTTACGGCGGCGTCCCGATTGGGGCGAAAAAAAGCAAGGATATCATCGCTTCCGTTGCGCTCGCCTCGTTTTTTACCGATCTGGTGGCCTTTGTAGAACTGGTGGTCATGAGTGAATTCCAGGTCATCTTCGATTTTTACATGCTGTTTATCGTCTTTTTCATCCAGCTCATGCTGGTAATTGTCGGCATTTACTTTGGAAACTGGCTCTTTTTCAAGCTGCACGATCCGGAAAAGAGCATCTTGGTCTATGCGGACGAAGAAGCCGCCCGGGAATTCCTCGCCAAAGCGGGGCGGTACCGCAAGCAATGGGATGTGGATTTTTCCCTCTCCTACAACACCGAAAACCTCTACAAACGGCTTTACCCTTACAAAACGGTTTTCTTAATGGGGCTGCCCCCGGGAATCCTCTCGGAAACGGTGGAGTTTTGCTATAAATACACCAAAAACGTTTATGTCGTTCCCCGCCTTTCCGATGTCATCATGAAAAACAGCAAAACCGTGGTTGTGGATGACAAGACGGTCTATGCGTCCTATGTCTCCTCCCTTTCCACAGAGCAGCGGTTTGTCAAGCGGCTTCTCGACCTCTTCATCTCACTGGTGGGAGTGATTGTCGCGAGCCCCTTTATGGTGATCTGCGCCTTAGCAGTCAAGCTTTGTGACCGGGGCCCGGTTTTTTATAAGCAGAAGCGGATCACGGAAAACGGCCGGGAATTTTCTGTCCTCAAGTTCCGCACCATGATCGTCGATGCAGAGAAGCAAAGCGGCTCCGTGTGGGCCGCAAAGGACGACGACCGCATCACCACAGTGGGCCGGATGCTGCGCAAACTCAGGCTGGACGAGCTCCCTCAACTGTTCAATATCCTGCACGGCGAAATGAGCATTGTCGGCCCCCGCCCCGAACGGGAAGAGCTGATCCGGGAGTTTGAGAAGCAGTACCCGGAATTCCGCTACCGCCTCAAGGTAAAAGCGGGGCTGACCGGAATGGCCCAGATTATGGGGAAATACAACACAACACCGCTTGACAAGCTAATGATGGATTTGGAATATATCGAAAACTACTCGATCTGGCTGGATTTAAAGCTGATTTTCCAGACCTTCAAGGTGTTTTTCAAGTCGGACAGCACCGAAGGGATCGCCGTTCCTGCAACAGAGGAAGAGTCAAAGGAGGAGCCTTAAACGGCTTCTCTTTTTGTTTTGTTTAGACGAAACAATCAGGATATAACGCATTTTTGCGTCGGGCGGCCTCCGGCTAGACAATTCGGCAGGGTATCCCTGCTAGCAATTCGCACACAAAGGTTATTTGTACTTTAAGGGCTCTGTCCTGCTAGGCAAGTGGAAAAAATAAAATATGGTCAACGCGCCTTGCGATATCGACATTAGGGTTGTGATAATAAAGAAAAGGATATCCCGCGAGACGCCTCGCAGGATTGAAACCTGAAGGCCAATGAAAACCTCTGGGTGCGTACTGTCCCGCCAGGGCCACCCGGCTCTGACGTTCTGGGGCATGTTTGCCTTTGTCAATCGAGGGTATGAATCGCGTTTAGCAGCGGGGGTACCCCGCCGCGTCTGTTCTGTCCGGGCACGAACGTGGGGGCTTTTATGTGACAGTGCCCTCAAAGGCGTGATGCAACCTTTATCTGCCATCAGCTACTTTAAAGGAGGAACTTATGAAGAAGAAACTACCCAAGGTGGGGATGCGTATGATTAAAACAGTTATCGCTGTTTTAATCAGTGCGATGATCGGATTCCTGCGGGACCAACCCCCTTTTTACAGTATGATCGCCGCCGTTTTATGTATCCAGAAGGACCAGGCTGCGGGGATGCGGGCTGCATTCAACCGGACGGTCGGCACTCTGATCGGCGGCATATTCGGTTTGCTCCTGCTCTTAGCCGAGCAGAATACGCCCCTTGAAGCGCTGTCGCCGCTTTATTACCTGATTGTCTCCCTTTGCCTGATTCCGCTAATCTACATCACGGTTCTCATCAATAAAACTGCTGCCAGTTATATTACCTGTGTGGTTTTTTTGAGCATCACTGTTTCCCATGTAACAGATGAAAACCCCTATTTTTTTGTTTTAAACCGTGTGCTGGATACCCTGGTGGGGATTTTTGTGGCGTTGGCAGTCGATCGGTTGATCCCTTACCGAATTCAAAAAGAATCATAATTCTGCTTTTTTCACCAAAAAATGCCTCGGTGCATAAGTTATAGTGCGGGCCAAAATAGCCCGCAGAGATGGAGGTATTTTTAATGTGCAATAATAACTGGATGAATGGCTCTTGCGGTTTCTGTTCCTCACAATCGGATAACGATGGCAGTGTCACCGCTTTTCTTCCTGTAACGCTTTCCGCCGGTGAATTGATGATACCAAATGACGATGGATCCTCTTCCGGCTGTGGCTGCGGGTGCGACTGTGACTGCGGGTGCAGATGTCGAAATCAACGTCGCCGCTGCGGTTGCGGATGTGGTTGTGGCCGGCAGCGCTGGGGCTGCTGCTAAAAGCTTTCCACGTTTATTGAGCAGGGCATCCTTCAGGCTGCCCAAGGGCGCGTAATGCGCCCCTACTTAACATTAAAATGCCAAAGGCGCGGATATTCCGCGCCTCATCTTTTATCCAGAAAACTGCTCTGCTGATAAATAATAATTTAATATTTCCCGTTTGTACAATGATCTCCGATTAGCAAAGGCTGTCGCATTCCATAATTAAT
Source organism: Oscillospiraceae bacterium (assembly GCA_022792755.1). GTDB lineage: Bacteria > Bacillota > Clostridia > Oscillospirales > Ruminococcaceae > Metaruminococcus_A. Next base: position 21,323 of record JAAWBP010000128.1, read on the forward strand.
CCGGATGGGCAATCGCAGCCTAAACCAGATGTGACAAACACGACTATAAACGGAATAACGCTGTAACTCGTACAGCACATTTACCCTTCATACAACGTGCTTAAAACCCCTTTGATTGGTAAAGCATAGGTGTACGAATCGGCCAACCCACCTTTCCTGACATTCTGGAGCATACGCTGAAGATGAATCGATTTAATACTCTCTGCCACATTTAGGGCAGACCCTCATGCGTTTTACTTCATAAGCTTTTTGATAATCCCCACCCGTTGCGCCTGGAGGATGCCGCAGCCCGACATATTTGAGCTCTTTCATTTTTACCAGCTTCGCCTTGCATTTCGGACACCTGCGGTTCAATAAGCGTTTCACTGCGGCCCGCAGTTCCGCTATTCCGACGGTATACTGATGCTGTTCCCCCCAGCCGACACGGCTTAATTTCTCCGCGGTATAACCTAGTTCCCTGTTGATCCGCGCTTCTTCCTGTTCCGTATAGCGATATACTTTTTGCATGCAGCATTCCCAATTTCAAATTCAAAGAAGGCTTTGGACGATTCAAAACAAAAATTTCGTCTGCAAAGGCAAGATATCATCGAACTGTGAGTCCCGATTGCAAACGACCGGCCGCAGTAAGTACAAAGGCCCGCCATGGCAACACACCACGGCGGGCCTTCCAGCAGCAAATTAAAACTTTAGATGCCGCAGTCCTCATAATCACGCCACTTTTCCTCGTGGAGACGGTTGCTATGTAGCCTGTACAGGAAATACGCCAATGTGGAGGCTACCGCAGCTACGCCGAGTAAGAGAGAGATGATGCTGAGTTTTTTGTTTTTCTCGATTTCCATAACTACTCCTCCATTTGAACCATATGGTGTAAGGACATCCACTGGTTTTATCTTACCCAAAAAATCACCGTTTGTCAACCGGATATAGGCCGAAGAGCGCAGTTTGATGAAAATCTTAACGAAAAATTCAAACACCAGCTGGAATGCCGGCCTCTCAGAATTGATAGACCTCACTGAAACTTCCCCACATCCGTTTGTCCTAGAAACGGGGAAAACAGGCTGTAGTTAAATTATACGTCCTTGGGGAGCACCTTATTGGCCAGCGCACCCGCAACCACCGCGATAAAGAGGCCGGAAATCGTGATCTCCGGGATTTCGAGGCCAAAAAGCCCGAAAGACGGGGTGGTGATCCCACTGCTGAGCCCAAGCCCCAGAACAAGGATCAGCGCCACAATAATCAGGTTGCGGCTGTGTGTGAAATCGAGCTCCGCCTCTGCAAGCGTCCGCATCCCGATTGCGGCAATCATCCCGAACAGGACGATCGACATACCACCCTTGACTGCGTCAGGAATCGCCTGCAGCACGCCGCCGAACTTCCCAAACAGGCCGAGCGCAATCGCAAAAATAGCCGCAATTTTTATTACGACGGTATCATAAACCTTCGTAACTGCCAAAACGCCAGTGTTTTCGGAATAGGTCGTATTGGCAG
>JAAWBP010000129.1 GCA_022792755.1 Oscillospiraceae bacterium
GAGCATCGGATGATAGTGCTGCAATCCAGAAGTCCGCACCCTTTTTAAGGATGCGGACTTCGTTTGCGTATTACGGTGCGGCGTGCCTCCGCGCCGGGCGGGGAACCCCCGCTGGTAATCGCGATTTATAAGCGGAGTAAATTAACGTTGGTATCCCGCGAGATGCCTTTTTCATATTTTTTATTTCAGGCATCTCGCAGGACAGCTACCTTAAGATTAGTAAAACCTTGGTGTGCGTATTGTCCCGCCCGACCACGGACATTGTCCAATCTGGTCACAGACCGCAGGACAAAAACTCAAAAACTGGCAAAACGTTCGGGTGCGAATTGTCCCGAGGCCACTCGGCCGAATTATCCAGCCCGGTCACGGGCGCGCCTCGCAGGGCGGAGTGCCTCCGCTGTCAATACGCGATCCGCAGGTGGTGTGAATAACAAAATTCATTTCCCGCAAGGCACCTCGCAGGATGAAAACTTGAAAACCGGAAGAACGTTGGTGTGCGAATCACCGGCGGAGGTACTCCGCAACCGGTTCTTTTTTACGCAGGCGCATTTTCCGGACGTATCATTTCTGCTGATCGTGGCAGCTGTCACCCGGCGGGAAAATGTAGATCCGGTACAACGGAGCCTTGCGGCAATCGCGCGGTGCTTGAAGCGGAGACGCAAGGCAGACTTTCTGCTCCACGGCCCGCCCCGCGTATCATTGCTTCGGGAAACAAACGCTTCCTCATTTTGGAAATATCACCGCCTGGCTTCCGAGTTCACGGTAGCGCCGTTCCACTAACGTTCGGAGATAGGCGGTCCCGCCGCTGGAGGAGTCGGGGTCGTTAAAATAGTAATGCTCGTCGTCATAGCCGATCAGCACCAGGCAGTGTTCTCCGAGCTTCCAGATGAATAACTCGTTCGTCCCGTTAATCCGCCAGGAAGTCCCCTCCCCGGAGGCCTTCATCCCTTTCGTCGCCCAGATCAAAAGGGGGCGGCCGTTTTTGATGTTTTCTTCGGCAAGGGCGGAAAGCTCCCGGCCGCTGACGGCCTCTGCGCGAATCCCGGTCCGTCCTTCCAGCTTTTGAAGCGCGTCGGCGATGACCGGCGCGTAACAGCCGTAGCTCTTCGAAGAATAGGGGCTCCCGATAAAGCATTCCACCGGGCTCGGGCCGTAAGTCACTCCATTGGATACGGTGAGGATTCCCCTGTCGAGGTACCCGTCGATGAACTCGTCGGCTGTGATTTGGGCGCCGAGATAACGCAGCGCCATCACAGCGCTTACACTTTCACAGCCGGAAGGGTACTGCTCCCCCTGCGGCAGATGAGGAACGTTTAAAAGAACGCGGTTCGATTTTTGCGGGTCGGCCGCCGAAGCAGAACTTTTTGATGGAGCAGAACTCAGGTCTAAGGCGGAGGTTCTCGTCTGGGCAGCGTTCGGATCTGAGGCGGGATTTGAGCCTGAAGCAGGGGCTCTCAAATTTCTATCGGCAGCTTTGAGAATCAGACCGACACTGATCGTCAGACAGGCGGCGGCAAAAATCATCAAACTCCATTTGAACCATCCTCTCAGCTTCATAGAAAAACCTCTTTTCTTGTTTTTTGCATATTTTATCACCAAAAAAGAAGAAAAAGGGGGATGTTCAGAAAAGCTAAGAGGGACGCAAGCAAAAAATAAGGAACTTAAAAAAGGCTTAAGATTTGGAGAAAAATACCAAGCCACCGGGCTTTATAGAGATACGCAGCCTTCGGAAAAATTGGAAAGTAACCGGTTCTAAAATGCAGAGCTTCCGGGTTTGATCTCCCCCAAAAAGCCGATAATACACCAACAACGCATAAATCTTTGTGCGTTTGCATTTAAAAGGAAATGGAGCATCATCGCCCGCCGTTGTTTACTTCGGGAAGCTGCCCCGGTATTTCGGACCACCGGCTGGAGCCGCTTTTAATCGCGAAAAATGATCTTCACCCTCACCGATGCACAGAAAAACCCAGCCCGGACAAATAAAATGTCCGGGCTGGGTTTACTCTCAATCTTTACCGCTCTAAAACCTGCTCTCTGGATGGGCCGACGCCGACCATTTTGATCGGGCAGCCGCAGAGCTCTTCCAGCCGTTCGATGTAGGCTTTGCAGGCCTGCGGGAGTTCATCGAAGGTTTTACAGCCGGAAATATCGTCCGAAAAACCTTTAACCTCCTCATAAACCGGGGCGGCGCCCTCCAGCTCATGGATGTCGCAGGGGTATTCCGTCAAAACCGTGCCGTCCGGCTTTTGATAGGCGACACAGACTTTCAGGGTTTCGAGCCCGCTGAGGGTGTCGAATTTATTGACCGCCAGGCAGTCGAGGCCATTGACCCGCACCGCATGCCGGATCAATACCGCGTCGAACCAGCCGGTTCTGCGTGGCCGCCCGGTGGTGGTGCCGAACTCCTGCCCGCGGTTGCGGATCAAATCCCCGGTCCCGTCAAACAGCTCGGTCGGGAAAGGCCCTTCGCCCACCCGGGTAGTATAGGCTTTTGCCACCCCAATGATCTCCCCGAGACGGTTCGGCCCGACCCCCGCGCCAATCGCCGCCCCGCCTGAAACCGGGTGGGAGGAAGTGACATAGGGATAGGTGCCGAAATCGATGTCGAGCAAGGTGGCCTGCGCCCCTTCGAAGAGGATATTTTTCCCTTCACGAACCGCCTGGTCGGTCAGGACGGAAACGTCCTCCACATAGGGAGCGAGGCGTTTTGCATACTCCAGGTATTCCCCGATGACCGCATCGACATCGAGCGGATCCCCCCCATAAATTTTCGTGATGATCTCGTTTTTGAGCTGTCCGACCGCCTTTGCCTTCCGGGTGAAAACCTCGTCGTGGACGAGGTCGTACATCCGGATGCCGGAACGCTCGTATTTATCCATGTAACAGGGGCCGATTCCCCGCCCGGTGGTGCCGATCTTGCCGCCGCCCAGCGCCTTTTCACTCAGGCCGTCCAGCTTCCGGTGCCACGGCATGATGATGTGGGCGCGCGGGTCGATCCGCAGGTTGGAGCAGTCCACCCCCCGTTCGGCCAACCCGTCGATCTCGCGGAGGAGATCCTGCGGGTCGATGACAACGCCGCAGCCGATATAGCATTTTACACCCTTGTAAAGGATGCCGGACGGGATCAGGTGGAGCTTGTAGACCTCACCGCCGCTTTTCACGGTGTGGCCCGCGTTGTTCCCGCCCTGGGAGCGGACGACGACATCCGCCCGGGAAGCGAGGATATCGATGACCTTACCCTTTCCCTCATCGCCCCATTGCACGCCGACGACTACTTTAGATGGCATTTCAGTACCCCTTTTCCTCATCACTGTAATTTGATTCATCAGCCGAGGCCGGTCTAAATGGCCTCAGACTTTTTTATTGTACCAAAAAACGGAAAAAAACGCAATCGCTTTTCTCTGTTAGCGCCTTAAATTTTTATGCTGTCATCCAGCCCTTTTCAGGCGGAATCTCCAACTTTTCCGGAATGCCGGAGGAAATCCGCTTGTTTTCCCTCCTTTTTTACGGTAGAATAACAGATATGAAGCGGTTGTTTTCCACTGTACAAGCGTTGAAAACAGTTGAAAACTGCTGTCTCCCCGGGTGATTCCGTGTCCGTGCCCGGACTGGGCAAACGCGATACTTAGGTAGTGCAGACCTGCAAGTCCGTAACCCGCGAGGCACATTTATTATATATAATTTGTAAAGCGCGCCTCGCGGGGCGGAGTACCCCCGCCGGTGATTCGCACACAAACGAGTTACCGGTTTTTGGGTTTTAGTCCTGCGAGATGCCTAAGATGAAACAGGTACAATGTGCCGCGCGGGATACAA
>JAAWBP010000007.1 GCA_022792755.1 Oscillospiraceae bacterium
CCCCCGATGCCGTAGCGGAGCAGGATAATCCGCTGCTCCCTTGGAGAGAGGACGTCGCGGATATATTCATGGAGCTGCTGCGTCTTGAATTTCAGGTCGAGGTCGTCAATGATGCTGTCGTCTTCGGCGAAAATATCCAACAGCGTCAGAGCGTTTCCGTCTTTGTCGGTGTCGATCGGGTCGTTGATATACACGTCCCCTGCCGTTTTTTTGAGGTTTCGGAAATACATCAGGATTTCATTTTCGATACATCTGGATGCATAAGTCGCAAAGCGGGTGCCCTTTTCATAGTTAAAGGTGTTGACCGCCTTCACCAGCCCGATGCTCCCGATCGAGATCAAATCGTCTTGGTCATTGGAAGAGGCGTAATATTTTTTGATGATGTGGGCGACCAGGCGCAGGTTGTGTTCGATCAGCTCCGTCCGGGCGGCTTCATCCCCCGCAGCCATCCGCTCAAAGCATTCCTGTTCCCGTTTGGGGGAGAGCGGCTTGGGAAACGAGCCGTGCCCTTCAACGTGCAGCGCAAAATAGAGCAGGTTGGAACAGATCAGTGAAAACAGCATTGTAAACATAGCAAGCACATCCTTCCGATTTTAAGTGTATGAATCAAGAAGGTGTTTTTTGTCTGTCCGCTCAATCTTCACAAGACGAAAATCCCTGGTAAATGTCTGCACATAACGAGAAAGCACCGCCGCTGTACAGCGGCGGTGCTTTCAACAGAAAGGACAAACAAAATGAAGATTGTCGGCTGATTTAGATGATGCCGAGGGTCGTCAGCGCGGCGAGGACATACTTGAGCAGGAAGAGCGCGACGATGACGTACATCAGCGGGTGAATCTCTTTCACCTTGCGGGAAGCCAGCTTGACGACTACATAGGAGATGAAGCCGAAGGCGAGCCCGTCAGTGATCGAGTAGAAGAGCGGCATGCAGATGACCGTCAGGAAGGACGGGATCGCAATCGACATGTCATGCCAGTCGACATCCTTGAGCGCCCCCGCCATCATCACACCGACAACGATCAGGACCGGCGCAGTCGCAGCGCCCGGGACAAAGCCCAGCACCGGGGAGAGGAAGAGGGCGAGGATGAAGCACAGGCCGGTGACGCTGGAAGTCAGGCCGGTCTTGCCGCCGGCCGAGATCCCCGCGGTGGATTCCACATAGGTGGTGACGGTGGAGGTGCCGATGATCGCGCCCGCAGAGGTCGCAATCGCGTCGGCCAGCATCGCGCGCTCGACCTTCGGCAGGTTGCCGTTTTCGTCGAGGTAGCCCGCTTTGTTGGCGGCACCGATCAAGGTGCCGATGGTGTCGAACATATCGACCAGCACCAGGGTGATCATAACGGCGATCAAAGAGGCGATCGGGGCGGAGAAGAGCTCGCCGAAGCCGGCGAAAGCCGCGCCGAAGACGCTGAAATCGAGGACGGGAACCCAGCTCTGCGGCAGAGAAACCCCCATCGGGACATTAAAGCAGAACTGAAGGATGCAGCCGACGAGCGAGGTGCCGATGATCGAGACAAAGAGCGCGCCCGGGCATTTGACGATGACCAGAACGATGGTCAGGATCAATCCAAAGAGGGCGAGCAGGGTGGTCGGCTCGGCGAGGGAACCCATCCCGATGATGGTTCCGGTCTCGCTGGAAAGGAGCCCGGCGTTATTGAAGCCGATCAGGGCGATGAAGAAGCCGATGCCGGCGGAAATCGCCTTTTTCAAGCTGAGCGGGATTGCATTGACAATCGCCTTCCGGGCGCCGGTGACGGTGAGGACGATGAAGAAGATGCCGGCGATGAAGACCGCGGAGAGAGCCGCCGAATAGGACAGGCCCATCCCGAGGCAGAGGGTGTAGGCAAAGACGGCGTTAAGGCCCATGCCGGGCGCCTGCGCGAGCGGGTAGTTGGTTAGCCAGCCGATCAACCAGGTGCCGATGGCAGCGGCAAGGCAGGTCGCGGTCATGACGGCGATGTCCGGCATGCCGACCGGCGATTCCGAGCCGAGGAAGGTCGGGTTGACGAAGATGATATACGCCATGGTGAAGAAGGTCGTCAAACCGGCGATAATCTCGGTCTTAATGGAAGTGCCGTTTGCCTGGAGTTTGAACAATTTTTCCATTATGAGTGCTCCTTTTAAAATTTTATATTCCTAAGAGGTAGGAGTGAAAACGCGCCTCTTTGGTGCAAAAACGACAAATCCCCCACTCTTGAACAAACGGGGGAATCCTGCTAAACATAGACGAAAAAGCTCATAACCCACATGACCGAAAGGCTCGTCCCAAACACGGGAAAAGCCAAGGCACCTGCTCCTTCCGGAAAGACCGGCCCGCACCCCCTGGAAAACAAGGCGGAACCCTGATTGGAGCAAGAAAAAGTCTACTTTGTCTAGTATGCCATGCGTTTTCATTAAAGTCAATATTTGTTTACAAAAAATCTTTATTTTTTGGCAAAAAAGAAAAAATTTCGTCATTACGGAAAGTTCGGGCGCTTTTCCGTCCGGCGGACAGTGATCCTTGACAAATCATCCCCGATCCCCTATAGTAAGGGCAAAGGGGCGGGCGGCGTTCTGTCAGATGGTAAAACGACGATTTTGAAACATGGTGAAAGGGGTGTTTTGATGGTTTATTATGTATCAGCCGCAGCGGAACGGGACGGCGACGGGAGTAGGGAACGGCCTTTTAAGAAGATCGGAGATGCGGCCCAGATCGCCCGCGCGGGCGACGAGGTGCGGGTGCTGCCGGGCGTTTACCGGGAGTATGTCAACCCCAGGTATTCCGGGAAGGCGGATGCGCCGGTCGTCTACCGTTCGGCCGAGCCGCTGGCGGCGGTCATCACCGGCGCGGAAGAGGTCAAGAGCTGGGAACAATACGAGGGGGACGTCTGGCTCGCCCGGATCCCCAACGGGATTTTTGGCGGCTACAACCCCTATACCACCGTCATCTTTGGGGACTGGTACTACGCGGACGTCCCCCTGCACACCGGGGAGGTTTATCTGAACGGGCGTTCCCTTTATGAAACCTCCGCGCTGGAGGGCGTCCTGCATCCGGAGCCTCACCGCGCCTCCTGGGAGCCGGCGTTTTCCGTTTATAAGTGGTACACCTGCCAGGAGGGCGGGGAGACCCTGATCTACGCCAATTTCCAGGGCGCCGACCCCAATGAGGAAACGGTGGAGATCAACGTCCGCAGGAACTGCTTTTACCCGGACAGAACCGGCGTCGATTACATCACCCTCTCCGGCTTCACCGTAAAGCAGGCCGCCACCACCTGGGCCCCGCCCACTGCCTACCAGGAGGGGATGGTCGGGCCCCACTGGAGCAAGGGCTGGGTCATCGAGGACTGCGAGGTGTCCGATTCGAAGTGTTGCGGGATCTCCTTAGGGAAATACCTCCAGCCGGAAAACGAAAACAAGTGGTCGCTCAAGCGCTTGAAGCACGGCACCCAGACCGAGCGGGATGCGATCTGCCAGGCGCAGCTCGAGGGCTGGACAAAGGAGCGGGTCGGTTCCCACATCATCCGCCGGTGCAACATCCACCACTGCGAGCAGACCGGGATTGTCGGGCATCTGGGGGGCGTTTTCTCCCTGATCGAGGACAATCACATCCACCACATCAACAACAAGCAGCAGCTCTCCGGCGCGGAGATCGGCGGGATCAAGATGCACGCCGCCATCGACGTGGTCTTCCGGCGCAACCACATCCACCACTGCACCCGGGGGATCTGGCTCGACTGGCAGGCGCAGGGCACCCGCGTGACCCAGAACCTGTTCCACGACAACACGCCCCCTGTGGGCGCCGAGCTGCGGGGCGGCCTGGCGCTGGGCGAGGATCTTTTCATCGAGGTCAGCCACGGCCCAACCCTGGTCGACAACAACCTTTTCCTCTCCCCCTTCTGCTGCAAGCTCGCAACCCAGGGAACCGCCTTTGTCCACAACCTCATCTGCGGCCCCTTTACCAGCGTGGGCACGGGGACGGACAACGCCGGGACGACACAGCCCCGTTACACCCCCTACCACCTCCCCCACCGGACGGAGGTCGCGGGCTTTATGACCTTCCTCCACGGGGACGACCGTTTCTATAACAACGTCTTTATCCAGAACCAGCTTCCGCCGGAATTCGTCGAATTCAGTGCGAACGGCCCCTGGGGCGACGCCAACGAAACGGTGGGAACCAAACCGTTCGACGGATATCCCACCGAGCAGGAGTATCTGGCGCAGTTTTTTGCCGAGGGGGATACCGGGCTCAAGGAAGACCGGAACAAATATTACACCAAGCTCCCCGTTTACACTGGGGGGAACGTCTATTTCAACGGCGCGCTGCCCTGTGAAAAAGAGGCCAATTACAAGATGGACGATGAACATGCCGTTTATCTGCGCCTAGTGGAGGAGGACGGTAAATACCTGCTGGACACCAACCTCTATGACTTCCTGCCGGAATTCGAAACCGGGATGGTTTCCACCGAAACGCTCGGGGAAGCCTTCGAACCGGAGGAGCGGTTTGAAAACCCGGACGGAACCGAGATCGTCTTCGACCGGGATTACTTCGGCGACGCCAGGGGGATCCATCCGCTGGCCGGGCCCTTTGCCGGAAGGGACGGCCTGCGGCGGCCTCTGGCGTAAGGCGGCGTCACCGGTATCCGGAAGGCAGCAAAAAAGCGGCGGACAGGATTTTCTGTCCGCCGCTTCATATTTTATGCGATAAATTGATCCCAAATAGTATCCTCGTGAACCGCAAAGCCGAACGCCGAAAAAACATGCAAAGAGCACTCCTGCCGGTTGATATGGGCCGGCTCTGCGAAAGCGGTGCCGATTGCTCCGTTTAATCAATTCCTATTTTTGGAGCGTGATCTTGAGGCAGGAGCAATGCCCCGCCTTCCCCGCGGGCAGATCGACAAGGAGCCCGGCGGAGGTCTGGCGGAAGGGCAGTTCTCCCCCGCCCAGAAGCTCGGCTTTCACCGCCGTCCCCTGCCCGAGCGGCAGGGAGCGGAGGATCGCAAGCTCCCCGGGCCAACGCATCAGGAAGGCGTAGAGCAGGTTCCCCTTGGAGGTGAATCGGACATCCCCCGGCTGCCAGCTGATCTCGCTTTCGTCGACATGTGCCGGCTCCCATCTGGTGGCCTCCGGCTCCTCTTCCGCGGCGGCTGTGTAGTTTGGGCCCTCTCCGCAGGCCTTCCAGGCGCGGGTGCCGAAGATGCCCTCGCCGTTGACCGCCATCCATTCCGCCATCTTTTCGAGGATCCAGCCGCATTCCTCATCGACCGTCCCGTCCGGGAGCTGCGGGACGTTGAGGAGGATATTCCCGTTTTTGCTGACGTTGTCGATGATTGTTTCGATGAGGTATTCCCAGGTCTTATAAACGTCCCTGACGTTGTAGAACCAGTCGCCGATGCTGGTGCAGGTCTGCCACTGGTAGGGAGTGATCCGGTCCTCATGGTTGCGCTCGATGTCGAGAACGCCGAGCGGGAAGACCGACTTTGTCTTGTCCTTCTGGAAGAAGACTGCCTCGTTTTCGCCATGGATCGCCGCGCTGGTGTTGTAGAGGTGGGCGACGAGGTCAAACCCGTAATGCCCGCAGGGGACGGGGCCGTCCGTATAGTAAAAATCGGGGGTGTATTTGTCGATCGCGTCCTTCATCCGCAGGAACCAATGCTTGTAAAAATCCTCGTTTTCCAAAAACCAGGTGCCTTGGAAAACGGTGTCGGTAACAGTCTGGTCGTAGTAGAGATCGGTATAGGCCGGATCGGCGCCGTCATAGGGCACGCCCTTGTATTTCCCCTTGACGTCGCAGCCCTTGTTGGGATAGTAAAAGCCTGGGCTCCCCGCAAGGTGTTCCGAAATCCCGAAGCGCATCCCTTTCTTCTCGGCGGCCTTTTTCCAGTCCCCGACGATATCCCGGTGCGGCCCCATCTTGACCGAGTTGAAATTCGGTTGGTATTTGGAGTCGAAGTTGTCGAAATTGTCGTGGTGGACGGCCTGGGCCATGAGATACCGCGCCCCGGCCCGGTAAAACAGGTCTGCAAGGGCGTCGGGATCGAACTTTTCCGCCTTCCAGAGCGGGATGAGGTCTTTGTAGCCGAATTTGGAGGGATGCCCGTATTTCCTGCGGTGGTAGAGGGCAACCGGGTCGTCCTCCAAGTACATCCGGCGGGCGTACCAGTCGCCGTACATCGGAACCGACTGCGGCCCCCAGTGGGACCAAAACCCGATCTTCGCGTCCTTGTACCATTCGGGGCAGACAAACTGGCTGGTCAAAGACTCCAGTGTCCCTTCAAACTTCCCCGGCTTGATTGAAAAATCTCCATCGGTGCGGATTTTCATAACAATCACCCTGCGGCCCGGCCCTTCTCGCCGGCGCCGCTCCTTTTCCGTATTTTACGCGGCAGCCCGTGCGGCCGGGCCGTTCCTTTGCCAACCTATGCCGATGATAGCAGATTGCAGAGCAAAAGTAAACACGGAATTTTTAATATTTAAATCAGCGTGCCGGGGCTTGTCCCCACCGTGAAAAAAAGCTATACTGATTTTATTAAAAACGTTTGTGATTTCCTATCTCACCGCTTCGGAAAAGAACGGAAGGATGGAAAATATACGCCTGTAGGGGCGCAGAAATTCAAGGGAGGAATTAAGGATGACGGAAAAACAGCTGTTGGATCTGCTGCACGAGATGACGCTGAAGGAAAAGGTGGATCAGATGCTCCAGATCACGGGGAGCTTTTACCAGAAAGACGCCAACGAGGTGCTGACCGGCCCCGAAAACAAGCTGGGGCTGACGGCGGAGGATCTCCGGTATGCCGGGTCGATCCTCGGGACAGCGGGGGCCGAACGGTTAAAGAAAATTCAGGAGCGGTACCTCGAAACCCAGCCGCACAAAATCCCGATGCTCTTTATGATGGACATCATCCACGGGATGAAAACCGTTTTCCCGATCCCGCTGGCGCAGGGGGCATCCTTCAACCCGGCGCTTTCCAAGGAATGCGCTGCGGCAGCTGCAAAGGAAGCGGCGGTCTCCGGGCTGCACGTGACCTTTGCACCGATGGCAGACCTGGTGCGCGACCCGCGGTGGGGCCGGGTGATGGAATCGACCGGGGAAGACCCTTACCTCAACAGCCTCTTTGCCCGGGCAATGGTAGAAGGCTTCCAGGGGGACGACCCGAAGGAACCCTACCGGATCGCGGCCTGCGTCAAGCACTTCGCGGCCTACGGCGCGGCGGAGGCGGGGCGGGATTACAACACGGCCGAGCTGTCCGAGCACACGCTGTGGGAATCCTACCTGCCGGCCTACCGGGCGGGGATCGAGGCGGGCGCCGCGCTGGTGATGACCTCCTTCAACACGGTAAACGGGATCCCCGCCAGCACCAACCGGTGGCTGATGCGGGACATCCTGCGGGATGAGCTGGGCTTTGACGGGGTGCTGATCTCCGACTTTTCGGCGATCTACGAAACCATCACCCACGGCCACGCCAAAGACAAGGCGGACGCCGCCCAAAAAGCGCTGGATGCAGGGGTGGACATCGACATGATGTCCGACGTTTACTCCTCGAACCTGTGCAGGCTGGTCGAAGAGGGAGCGGTGGAAGAAGCGCTGGTCGACGAAGCCGTCCTGCGGATTCTGCGGCTGAAAAACCGGCTCGGGCTCTTTGAGAATCCCTACAAAGACGCAGACCCAGAAGGGGAGAAACGGTACATCCTCTGCGCCGAGCACCGCGCACTCGCCCGGCGGGCGGCGACGGAATCCGCCGTCCTGCTGAAAAACGACGGGCTCCTCCCCCTCGCGCCGAAATCATCGGTCGCCCTGATCGGCCCGTATCTCCGCAGCCGCGGGATGATCAGCAGCTGGGCAATCGCAGGGGAATTGTCGGACTGCGTGACGGTCGAGGAAGCGGCGAAATCTGTTTTCGATCCGAGGAATACCTATTATGCCGACGGATGCCCGATGGTTTCTGAGGGAACCGCCTTCGCCGGATTCCGGGAGGAGACACCCTGCGCCGTTTCGGAGGAAAAACAGGGGGAGATGCTGCGAGAGGCGCTGGATGCCGCGAAACAGGCGGAGACCGTCGTCCTGCTGCTGGGGGAGCACTATCTCCAGAGCGGGGAGGCCGCCAGCCGGGCGATGATCGAGCTGCCGGAGGTTCAGATGGAGCTGTTCCGGGAGGTTTACAAGGTCAATCAAAATATCGCCGTCGCCCTCTTTGGCGGCCGGCCGCTGGATCTCCGTGAAATCAGCCGGAAGGCAAAGGCGGTGCTCGAGGCCTGGCTCCCGGGGACCGAGGGTGGAAACGCCGTGATAGACCTGTTGTCCGGGAAGGCGAACCCGTCGGGAAAGCTTTCGATGAGCTTCCCTTACTGCGTGGGCCAGGTGCCGGTTCACTACAACATGGATTCCACCGGCCGTCCCTGGATTCCAGGAGGGCAGGATCGCTGCCGCTCCCGGTATCTGGATATCCCAAACGAGCCGCTCTACCCCTTTGGGTACGGCCTCAGCTATACGGAGTTCACAGTCTCTCCGGTTGTCTTGGACCGTGACGTCCTGACCAAGGACACCCCCCTCACCGCCTCGGTTCTGGTCAAGAACACCGGAACGGTTCCGGGGGTGGAGGCCGTACAGCTTTACATCCGGGACGAGTACGCCAGCGTCGTCCGGCCCATAAAGGAGCTCAAGGGGTTCCAAAAAGTCCGCCTCGCCCCCGGGGAGGAGCGGGAAATCCGCTTCACCATCGACGAGCCGATGCTCCGCTTCCACACAGCGGATAATGGCTTTTCGAGTGAGACAGGGCGCTTTACCCTCTATGTCGGACAGGACAGCGCAACCGAAAATAGCACCTGTTTTGAACTTGCCTGACCGCTGTAGAAACAAAAATCTCCAGCCGCTTCATCCAGTGGCTGGAGATTTTTTGCGAAAAGAGAGCGCAGCTTTTAATCCTCCGCGTTTTCCAGGGGCCTTTCCCCTTCCCCCTGCGGCGCGGCGGCACGGGACCGCTCGATCCGGACATTGCGGTAGTAAAGGACGGTATCGGCCGCAACCATCAGCAGGTTGAGGATATAGAGAATCAGCACGATATCGGGCGAATAGATGAGCTTGTTGATGATCCCGGCGACATACCCCAGCAACACGGCGTAGAGAAAGACGACGCTTTTGCTTCCGACCTTCCGGCTGGTGTAGGATTTGTAGATCGAAATCGGCCAGGAAACGCCGAAGCAGAGGAGCATGATTGCTTCAAAGATTTTAAATTCAGCCAAAAGAGTTCTTCCTTTCTGTTTTTTGTTCGGGATTGATTTGCTGTAAATGCTCTGCGGGTATTATACCAGCGTACTCCCTTTTTGACAAGGAGGGCCCGCCTGCTGCTTTGGTGACACAGCCCTCGTTTGACAGCGCCTTTTTGAACTACTATAATTGAAGAATGCACTACACTTTCAAACAACCTTCTAATCTTCTTTGAAAAGGATCGATGACATGGACAGCTTCATCTTCTCATTTAACGTCGTTTTCCCCCTCTTCCTCCTGATCTCGCTGGGCTACTTCCTCGCGAGGATCAAACTTGTAAATTCCGGATTTGTCAAAACCGCGAACAATGTCTGTTTCAAGGTTTTTCTGCCGATCCTCCTTTTTATGAACATCTACCAGGCGGATTTTTCGACCACCTTCGATTCACAGTTTATCCTCCTGCTGCTGGGGTTTGTCGGGGTACAGATCCTCCTGCTCTTCTTGACCGTCCCGTTTTTAGTCAGGCAGAACGCCCGCCGGGGCGTCGTCATCCAGGCGCTTTTCCGGGGGAACTTCCTGATCTTCGGCGTCCCGATCTGCCAGACCATGTTCGGGGATGAAGGCGGCGCCCTCGCGGCGGTTGCGGCGGCCTTTCTCGTCCCGCTCTACAACCTTTTGGCGGTCGTCGTCCTCTCGGTGTATGACACTGAGAAAAAGGTGAGCATTAAACAGACCCTCTTTAAGATCGTCACCAACCCTCTGATCATTGGGGCGGCGCTGGGCCTGGTCTTTTCGGGCTTTAAAATCCCAATGCCGGAGTACCTTTTCACTCCCCTCAAACAGCTCGGCTCGATTGCGACCCCTTTCGCCCTGATGCTGCTCGGCTGCGACTTCAGCTTCCGGGGCGCTTTCCGCAACCTGAAATATGTCCTCACCGTTTCGGTTTGCCGGCTGATCGCCGCCCCTGTTGCAGTGATTTCGATTGCAGCGGCAATGGGGATCCGGGATGCGCAGCTGGCGGTGCTGATGGTCGCCTTCGGCGCGCCGGTGGCGGTTTCGAGCTACACGATGGCCTGCAATGCAAACGCGGATGCGGAGCTCGCAGGGCAGCTGGTGGTGGCAACCTCCCTGTTCTCGATCTTTACGATGTTCGGGCTGGTCTACATCACCAAGATGCTGGGATTCATTTAGCCCGTGACCGGGGCGGGGAACCCCCCGCCAGTATTTTGCACACCAACGTTCTTCTGGTTTTCAAGTTTTCGTCCTGCGAGGTACATTTATCAATAGGCTAACGTATTGCGCGGGTTACGGACTTGTCGGTCTGTCCTGCCCGGGTATTGCGATTGACAGCGGTACCCCATTCTGATTTCAGCATGTATTTGGAGGTCTGCACCATGCCGTTTTTGATCCTCATCCCACTTGCCGCTCTGATCCTGGCAAGCGGTATTTATCTCTCACTGATCGCGTCCCGCCCGGCGAAGGAGTGGCGGCTGGCGCCTTTCCTCCGCTTCGACTACGCCCATCGGGGGCTTTACACCCCGGATCAGGCTGTCCCGGAGAATTCCCTCCCCGCCTTCCGCCGCGCGGCCGAGCACGGCTATGGGGCCGAGCTGGACGTCCAGCTTTCGGCCGACGGGCAGGTGGTGGTCTTCCACGACGATGATTTAAAGCGGATGTGCGGCCTGGACAAGCCGGTGAACGCCCTGACCTACGGCGAACTCAAAAAGCTGCCGCTGGGGGAAAGCGGGGAACGGATCCCCCTCTTTTCCGAGGTGTTAAAGACGGTCGGCGGCGCGGTTCCCCTGATCGTCGAGCTGAAATCGGGGAAGCAAAACGCCGAGCTCTGCCGGAAAACGTGGGAACTCCTGCGGGAATACGAAGGGCCGTTCTGCATCGAATCCTTCGACCCGCGGATCGTCCGCTGGTTTAAAAAGAACGCCAAAAATGTGGTGCGGGGGCAGCTTTCGGACCAGTACCGGAATGCGCCGTCCGTCCCTCCTTTGCTGCGGTTTCTCCTGCGGAACCTCTGCGGGAATTTCTTAGCGAAGCCGCACTTCATCGCCTACCGCTGCGACGAGGCGGACAGCTGTCTCAACTTCAAGCTCTGCAAAAAGTGGTTCCACCTTCTCACAGTGGCCTGGACGGTTCGGGACAAAGCAGAGCTCGAGATGGCGCGGAAGCAGTTCCATCTGGTGATCTTCGAGCATTTCCTCCCCTGAAAAGGCAACCGCCTCTCCGTTGCAGGAAGATGTTTCCGGTATCCTCACGCCGAAACAGGTCGAAATATAAAATAGAACGACCACAGGGATCATAACCGGAACGGCGTCTCCCGCTCTTGCGAAGGGTGGGCGCTCTTTCAGAACCGGCGGAGGAATTGCCTTTGCTGATTCGGAGCCGCCCCTCCCTGCCCTCTTGGCGGAACGGCGCCCCCGGCAGAAGTTTAGGAGGAATCAAGATGGAAACGATCGAACTGCGCCGCCGGGTCTCATCAGCGCACAGAAAGCAGGGGACGGAAATCATCTACGAGCTGGTGTACGACAACGGGCATTACGGAATTGAATGCTACACCCCCAATCATATGGACAGGAGCTATTGTTATTATCACAGCATCTCGGACGACCTTCAATCCGTTCAGAAGCTGTTCCGTCTGTTATACCAGAAAGGCGTCCGCCCGCTCCACCTGGCGGACGTGATTGAAGATTATTATGCCTGTTGACCGTTTGAGGGCAGCCGCCGAAAAGGAAGATGCACACCCGTTTCACCCCCAGCTGAAATCAATCTGAAGGAGCCTTCCCATGCCGTTTGAATTATTGCCGAAGGGCACCTTGCTCCACCTTGTCAACGACTCATTTTTGGACGACCGGATGCTCCGGAAGGAATCTCCCGCGGCGCTCTATCCGGAGGCGTTCCGGGACAGCATCACTTTGCAGGCCGCTGTTTCCGGCGCCTGCGCGCCCCCGGATCCCAGCCCGTCCGTCATCTGTATCAGGCGGGAGGATGAGAAGAGCCTCTCCCTCCTCGCCGACGCCTTTGAGACGATCTTTGTCTCTGAAAACGAAGCGGGCTGTCTCCGCCTGGAGCTGCACGACCTTCGTCAAAGCGCGGCCGATTCCTTCCGCGCCTTTGCCGAAACCGGGGAGGCCGACCCCTTCATCCGCCATTTCACCCTTGAGCGAACCGCATTCGCAGGGGATTCCATCGATTTGGGAATCTACCGGTATGTTGGGGAAAAGGACTGTTCCGCAGAAAGCCGCCGCGTATCCGCCCCCTACCTCGATTTTTTAAAGACGACCTTTCGTTTTAACTGCGAATACGGCATCTCTGTGAGCGGATACGCGCTGGAGGAGCTCTCCCGCGACCCCTACCTGCGTGTTTTGGCAGAGCAGTTTGACCACCTCTACCTGATGGCTTACCCTGCCGGAAGTCCCGAAGCCGGCGTCCACAAAAAAATCATCAAGCTGTCTTGAACCCTGAACGCCCGCGTGCTATGATAAAATAAAGAAACAACATCGGGAGAGAGGACAATGAAGCAAATCAAGACCATCCAAAGGCTCACGGCAGCCGTTCTGGCTGCCGCGCTGATCTTCCCGCTGACAAGCTGTGATCCCGGGGTGACGGAGTTGGAAGCTCCGGCCGGGGTAACAGCATCCGCCGACGGGCTCCATTCCGTCAAGGTCAGCTGGACGGAGGCAGAAGACGCGACGGCCTATGCTGTATCGATCGCCGAACCGGGAGAAGAGGTATCTGCCGGAAGCAGCTCCTCCAATGAGGATTCAGCCTCTGAGCCTTCCAGCGAAGCTTCCGGCGCCGGTTCAGACAGTGAGGCCGCGAAGCCGCCGGATCCGAACTCGTATAAAGAGGTTGAGACGACTGAAACGGTCTTTGACGGATTGAAAGCGGACACGGACTATCGGGTCACTGTGACCGCCGTCTACCAGGACGACAGCAGGCGGGTCGAATCGGAGCCGTCCGCTCCGGTAAGCGTCCGCACCGGGGTACCGAAGGCCGGCACGGCGGAAGGGCTTACGGCCGCCGCCGATGGAGAAACC
Source organism: Oscillospiraceae bacterium (assembly GCA_022792755.1). GTDB lineage: Bacteria > Bacillota > Clostridia > Oscillospirales > Ruminococcaceae > Metaruminococcus_A. The sequence goes on from JAAWBP010000007.1 coordinate 13,231, forward strand.
CAGATCGCGGTCACATGGCAGCCCTATTCCCCGGGGGAAACCAACGCCGACGGATCGGCCGCGAAGGTTGCCTACACCCTTTACACGGCGGACAGCGAAGACGGGGAATACACTGCCGCCGCGGAACGGACAGAGGAGACGTCCTATACCCATTCCGGGCTGTCCGGGTCGACTACCAAGTACTACAAGGTTGAAACCGTCATAACGGTCGACGGGAAGGACTATACGGGGGAGAAAACCCCTGCGGCCAGTGCGACTACGGATGCGCCGCCTCCGCCCCCCGAGCCTGAACCGGCGCCGAGCCAGCCTGTACAGAGCCAGCAGCCCTCTTCGAATGGCGGCGGTTCAGGCTCAGGTCAGCAGAACGGCGGCTCTGCCGCGTCCAAAAAGGAGCAGGCGCGGGCAGTCGCCCAGCAGATCGCCGACAGCATCGGCCCCGGGACAGACCTTGAACGGGTGTCCAAGGCTGCGGTAATTGTAAGCGGCTACTGTGCAAAGGCGACCTACACGACCTCCGGGCCGGACTACTGCGAGGCCTATGGGGTCTTTATCAAGGGGGAATACTCCTGCGCGGGCGCGACCAGGGCGCTGGGGATGGTACTCACCTGTATGGGCTATAAGTGGCAGCATGTAAACGAAAACCAGTGGACGCATCAATGGTGTGTCCTCGAAATGGACGGACAGCCCGGATATGCCGACGGCCAAGTCGGCTGGGCCGACTACGGTACTCATCCCGTCGCATAAAAGGGGCACGTCATTACAGAAAACAGTCTTTCGAAGATAAAAAGGCCGGGCTTCCAGATGAAGTTCCGGCCTTTTTATGGGAATCTTCCCCCCGCCGGCTCTGCACCAGCCGGCAAGGGATCAAAAAAGCGGTTCCGCGCGTTTCAGGCGAAACAGGTGGATCTCCTTTCCCCGTTCGCGGGCATATCTAAGGGTATAGGCCGTGCCGGTGGAAGCGCCGTCCCAAAACGCAAATAAAACGTCGCAGGCATCGACGATCAGCCGGTTGCGCACCAAAGGCGCTTTTTTTCCGTACCGCCGGTAATCCGGCAAAAAAACCTTCAGCGGGATTTCATGGATATCAGCGTATTCCGCCGCCAGTGCATCTACCCCTCTGGCGCCTCCGGAAATAATTTCACTGACATCCTCCGGAAGGAATTGTTCCAGCCGGAGATTTCTGATCCCCCGAGAGCCGATAATCGCCGTTTTCATAAGCAGCCGTTCCCCGGTACGAGGACGATGCGGGAGATGCAATAGTCCTCCCCGCCCAGTACCGCTCCTTTCTTCGTGTTTTTACCCAACTGTTCCTCTGACAAAATTCTGCTGTTCTCTCACGCCGATTACAATTTACCAGAAACCCGGTGCGAAGCCTGTCGAAAAATCCAGCCGCAGACAGGGAGTGCTTTTGAAAATCCCGCCTTGGGAACCACGTTTATTCCAATGTGTATCAGAACGAAGTGGCAGATTTTGGTCTGTTTTACTTATTATAACAGTTTTTCATTGAAAAGTACATCGTTTCTTGCATAAAGCCGCCGCTTGGCTGTTGACATTTTGAAAAACGGTGTTATCATAATAGAGTATAGGAAAAAGCGTGGAAGAGGGCACGGCAGTCCTTCCCTCCGCCAGAGAGTGCCGCCTTGTGCTGTGAGCGGCGCCGGAACGGGAATTTCTGTCACCGCCTCGGAGTGCGCGGCAACCGGATTTTTCCGGCACAACCGCGACGGAGTGACAGCCCCTCCGTTATCAAAGGCTGCAAGCCGACAGATTTTTCTGTAAGTTGGGTGGAACCGTGGAGCTGATTGCCCCATCCCAAATCATTGGGATGGGGCATTTTTGTATCCATCTGCAATCGGCAGGCTGATTCTCCCAATTAAAAGCGATAACCCTGTGAAAGGAAGGAAGAAAGAAAATGATTCAGGTTACACTCAAAGGCGGCGTTGTCAAAGAGTTTGAAGCTGGCATCACCCCCGCCGAAGTCGCCAAAGAAATCGGCATGGGGCTTTACAAGGCCGTCTGCGCCGCAAAAATCAACGGGGAGGCCGCCGACCTGCGGACTCCGCTGACGGAAAACTGCACCTTGGAACTCTGTTCCTTCGATTCCCCGGAAGGGAAGCATGCCTATTGGCACACCAGCGCGCATATTCTGGCCCAGGCGGTCCAGCACC
>JAAWBP010000130.1 GCA_022792755.1 Oscillospiraceae bacterium
CCGATGTAAATCAACAGTACAGGGAAACCCCTGAACGCTTTGGGAATGGCGGCGCTGTACAGGTAATCGTACGCCACTGAAATGAAGAAGGTTGCCAGCGTAAAGCCGATGCCAACCCCCAATCCAAACCCGATCGAGGAACCGAAAGTCATCTGCTCTCCTGCCACCAACAAAAGTGTGCCCAAAACCACGCAATTAAACGCGCTGATATGCACCATCGGCTTCACTTCGTCCTTGATCCGCTCCGGAAGATAACCGCAGACGACCAGCACCAGAAGATAAATCGCGCCGATGACCGCCACGTAGATGAGCGGCCGGTAATACACGGCGTTTGCAATTTCCTTGACCAAGGGCTCCAGCAGATAGGTCGCAATTCCCGAAAGAACGGTGATAACCGTCAGGATTGTGCCGAAGAGGGGCAGGCTGTTTCTTTTGCGGATGATCACCAAAGCCGTGCTGGTACCGAGCGCCCTGGAGAAAACCATGTTTTCCACCGCAATCATAACAAGCGCCATGGACAGGCAGTCCGCAAAAAAGCCGCCCACCATATTAAAAAAATCATGCATCTGCCGCTTCCCTCCCCTCTAAAGGAGCCGCTTCGTCCTCCTCCACCGATCGATCAGCGGAGAAATCAGGCGCCGTTTGATATCCAAAATCCTGCGGTTCCGGCAAGTGATCCTTGTCCATAGGTATTAACCCATTCCTGCATTTATGCAGGAATGCCGCCAGAAAACCTAAGATGATAAACCCGGCAAATGGGAGAAGGATGCCGCCCAAGGGGTTGTCTGCAAATGAGAGATGCTGGCCCCAGAGAGTCCCGCTCCCCCACATTTCCCGCACAGCGCCCACAAAGCAAATTACCACCCAGAAGCCGAGGATGTGAAACAAAAGGTCGAACGCCATCCTACCCTTTTTCTCCCGGTGGAAACGGGAATCGCTCCGCCAAACAATCAGGGAGTTGGTGATCAGCAAGGGGAGAAAAACGCCCAGCTGATAGCTAATTCCCGGAAACCACAGATCGACCAGCATCGCAGCCGGAATATAGAGCGCAGCAGCAAATACGACCGCGATAATAACCCGTAGGGTATGCGGAATTTTTCTGGAAACGAAAGAGGTCACAAAAACTGTAAAGAAGGTGAGGAGGCTAAATACGAGCGCAAGTGCAACTGCATTTTGCAAACTGGTGCCCACCACGACCACAGGCGCTACAACCAGCCCCTTTTCAAGCACCGTATTTTTTAAAAACAGCCCGTCGATCAAATCAAAAAGTTTTCTATATCTGCGGTAAACTCGACTACTCACCCGCTGTCACCCCCGGAACAGATTCTTCCCGCTTCTCTCCATCGGCGCCTTTCTGCGCCGCCCTGACCTGTGCAAAATGAGACACGATCTTTAGCCCGACACGGTCAAAGAAGGGGGCGAGAGCATTTGCAGCCAGCAGCGGGAAAACGACGCTGACCTCACTTTCCGCCAAATACCGGACGAGCATCGTCCCAAAGCCGATCATCATGCCGTACAAAACCTGTCCCCAGCCGCTTTTCGGAGAGGTGACCGGGTCGGACGCCATAAAGACGATCGCAAACAGGAAGATGCCGCTGACCAGCTCGTACACGACCGAATGAAAGCCGTCCGCGCTGGTTCTGGGGAACAAGAAAGCGACGGCAGACAGCGACAGCCCAGCGCTGAGAATAATCCGCCACGCCGCCGTTTTGCGGAGGACGAGATAGAGCGCACAAGCCGCCAGTACAAAGATGGCCGTTGCACCGATCGGGCCGGAATACGAGCTCAAAAGGGTATTCATCGTATTGATCGCAGGACTCCCCCCCGCCTGGAGTACCGCCCCAGGCGACGCCTGCATCGGCGCCGTCACCGGATCGAACCAGGGAACCTGGGTATAAGGCGCGGGATACTGGAACAGCAGCGCGGGAAAACTGACCGCGGAAAAAGCGAGCCCTGCCGCCGCCGGATTGAAGATGTTTTTCCCGGTTCCCCCAAAGGGGAATTTTGCCACCACAATGGCCATCAGCATCCCATAAACCGAAACCCAATAAGGGGTGGCCGCCGACAGGCAAAAGGTAAAAATCACCGCGGTCAAAACTGTTTCGAGAGAAACCCGTTCCCCTTTTTTTTTGCCCAGCAGGCACATGCACAGATACTCGAATACCAGGGCGATCACCACCGTAAAAGCTGTCATAAACAGCACCCGGAAACCATACAAATATATCGACATTGCAAGCACTGCAAGCAGTGTCAGAAGCAAGTCCGTTTTCTGTGACTTCGACGCTTTGAAAAACACGGCCGATGAACCTCCTTTCACAAAATAACATATAATAGATGACAACAGACCTTTTTGCCGGGGAGCTCCTCAAATGGGAACGACTCCATCAGCCCCGCCCCCGGAAACACGGCCGAAACTGCGGCCTGCTTTCAAGCTTCTGGAAAAGACAGCGCTGCCATACTGCGCCGTTTGATCCGCACCGCCCGCCGCAGACAAAAAAGAAAACAAACACCGGCGCGGCAGCCCGCCGCCCGCAAGCAATGGAGCTGAACGCCTTGAAAATAGAGCTTGTAGACCAGAAAACGGTTAAAATCACCCTGGACGAAAACGACCTGGATGAAATGTCGCTTTCCTTTCACGATACTGATGGCGCCGCTTCAGAGACAAAGCGCGCGGTCCGGGGACTCATTACCAAAATCAAAGAAGAAACCGAACTTGATCTGACGGGGGGAAAGCTGTTTATCGAAGCCTTCCCCGACGTAAACGGGGGCTGCGTTCTCTACGTCAACGTCATTGACCGCAACCGCGGCGGCCTTCATTCTAAAAAGAACAGCCCGGGTTTCAACCACCCTTTGATCTTCCGTTTTAAAACCCTCGACAGCCTGCTCGGCGCCTGCGAACACCTATTCAAGCAGTACAGTCATCTGGTGCGCAAAAGCAGCCTTTACTTACTGGATCAGGAGTACTTCCTCACCCTCTGCTCCTACCTGCGGACAGACGACAAGCTGGTAAAGCTCCTGAGTGAATACGGACAGTACTTCGGAAAAGGGGAGATCCGGCTCTCTTTTATCCGGGAGCACGCCCGCTGCATCATCGAAGATGCGGCTGTCGAAACCCTGGTGGATTACGTCTGCTGACCCTTTAAAGAGGCAATCGCCTCTCCCGCATCTTCACTGCGGAACAGGTAAGAACCGGCGACCAGAACGTTTGCCCCCGCCTCCACCGCCAGCCGCGCCGTCTCCCCGTTGATCCCGCCGTCCACCTGAATGTCCAGCGGAATCCCCGATTCCAGCGCATATTCTCGGACGGCACGGATCTTTTCGAGCATCTCCTTCATAAACCCCTGCCCCCCGAAACCGGGCTCCACCGTCATAACCAGCAGCATGTCGATTTGAGGGAGGAGCGGGAGCACCTTCGAAATCGGCGTGGAAGGACGGATCGAGATCCCCGCCTTTTTTCCCGAGGCGCGGATTGCCTCGACCACTTTTTCCGGACAAGACCGGCTTTCCAAATGAAAGGTGATCCCATCCGCCCCGGCGGCGGCGAACCGCTCCACATAAGCCAACGGGTCACAGATCATCAGATGAACATCGAAGAAAAGGCCGGTTGCTTTCCGGATGCTTTTGACAACCGGAAGGCCAAACGATATATTGGGGACAAACACACCGTCCATCACATCGATGTGGAGCATGTCGGCCCCTGCCTGCTCCATCCTGGCGATTTCCCTGCCGAGGTTTGTAAAATCAGCCGCCAGAATAGAGGGTGACACCGAGATTTCCATAATTCCTCCGAAGCCGCTGCCCACGGGCGGCGGTCTTTCTGCGCCTTTGCGCACATAAATATACTATTCTATTCTATAATAAATTTACCCGTTCGTCAATAAATCCGAGCCGGACAAGCGGCAATAAAAGACATTTTTTTCGTAAAAAACGGGAATTTTTTACCATTCGCAGGCTGGACTCGTGTTTTGATCTCCTGCACTGAAAAGGCAACGCCAGCGTCTCGGTTCCAACTGATTTATAAAATTTCCCTTTTGCTGCAAACTTTTGTTTGACAATTTTGTGGAGTGTTATATACTTAGTATTATCAATACAAACCGTCCACCAAAAACAACGCAGGAGGTACGACTATGCAGCAAAAATTATTTCAAAAGATGGGGATCGAAGTCTCCCGCCTGGGCTTCGGATGTATGCGCTTTCCGATGAAGGCAGACGGCAAAATAGACCGGGAAAAGTCCCTGGAGCTCATCGACTATGCATACCGCCACGGTGTAAATTATTTCGATACCGCCTACCGCTATCATGAGGGGGAGTCGGAGGAGTTCGTCAAAGAAGCCCTGTCCCGCTATCCCCGCGAATCTTATTACCTCGCAACCAAGTTCCCGATCGGCTTTATGCCGGAGGTTTCGGAGGAAGCTGTCGACAAAATTTTTGACGAGCAGCTCGAAAAAACGGGAGCAGGTTATTTCGACTTCTATCTGGTTCACGCCCTCAACGAAGCGAATTTCCAGAGGATGAAGGATTTAAAAGTCCTCGAAAAGCTCGAAAAACGGAAAGCAGCCGGACAGATCAGGCATCTGGGCTTTTCCTTCCACGACACACCGGCTGTTTTGAAGGAGATCGTCGACTATTACGACGGTTGGGAATTCTGCCAGATCCAGCTCAACTACCTCGACTGGACCTATCAGGATGCAAAGGGCCAGTACGACATCCTCACCGGCAAGGGAATCCCGGTGATCGTCATGGAGCCGGTGCGGGGCGGGGCCTTCGCCGACCTCGGAAAAGAATCCAACGACCTGCTGAAATCCGCGCGGCCGGACGATTCTATCGCGTCCTGGGCGATGCGGTACTGCGGTTCCCTCGACAACGTCCACATCATCCTCAGCGGGATGACCGAGATGGACCAGGTCGTGGACAATGTCAAAACCTTCGAAAACTTCAAGCCGTTTACCGAAAAAGACTATAAGCTTATCGATGAGGTTCTGGAAATCCGGGAAAAAACCCGGACGATCCCCTGCACCGCCTGCCGCTACTGCGTGGAATACTGCCCGCAGTCCCTGGATATCCCGGAGCTGTTCTCGATGTACAACCGTTACATGATCACAGGCTCCTCCTTCGCACTCAACCAGGAGGTCGGCGGGTATGACAAAGAGCGCCTTCCGGCGAACTGCATCAGTTGCGGCGCCTGTGCGGAGCATTGCCCGCAGAAGATCGGGATTCCGGACCGGATGGGCGATATCGACGGGATCATCAAAACCCTGTAAGAGTCGTTTTACTGGATACAAGCCTTTCCCCACCTTGAGGGAAAGGCTTGTATCTCTCCTCCCGGGGAGTTATCCCCGCCGGCAAAGCTCCGAATTAAAACCTCCAGGGGCTCGACTCTGGCGTTCCGGCATGGCAAGAGGTATTTCCCTTTCAGGATTCAGCGGAAGGCCGCCGCTCTCCCTGAAAGGTCGAAATCTTTCTTGCTGCTGGACGCGGGGAGCCACGCCTCCGGTTATCACCGAAAGATTGGATGTCAGCAATGGAAACAGCAATGATCGTTTTATATCAGGCCGCCGTCATGTTTCTGATGATTGTGGCCGGATATCTCTGCTACAAGATACATATCATCTCACCTGCTACAAATATTCAGCTCTCCAACCTGCTTCTTTTGGTTGTCAACCCCTGCATCATCTTCATCTCGTTCCAGACCGATTTCGACAACCGGCTGGCAGCTGGTCTGCTGGCTGCGGTCGGGCTGTCGCTTCTTTCAATTGTCATCATGCAGCTGCTGACCCGTTTTCTGCTCAAAAAAAGCCCGGAAAATCAATACAAGGTAGAACGGTTCGGCTGTATTTATACAAACTGTGGTTTTTTTGCGACCCCGCTTGTTTTGGCTATGTTTGGCAGCGAAGGCGTGCTTTACATCACAGCCTATATTGCCACCACCAACTTTTTCATGTGGACGCAGGGGATCGGCGTTTTTACCGGAAAGATGAAGTTCAAGCAGCTGGTCAACTGCCTGAAAGCGCCCACCATCATCGCCATTTTCCTGGGGATCGTTTTCTTTTTCTGCCGGATCCGGGTTCCGGATTTCCTCTTTGAGCCGATCAGCCTGATCGGGAAGATGAACTCCCCGCTCGCCATGATTGCCGCGGGGGCTTTCATCGCCCAGACCGACATTGTAAAAGCCTTTGCCAAGCTGCGGCTTTACTGGGCCAGCATCGTCAGGCTGCTGGTCATCCCGCTGATCTGCATTGCCCTGTTCATCCTCCTTCCGGTCGATCGGACGGTGGCTTTAACGGTTCTGGTCGGTGCGGCCGCCCCCCCGGCCGTCTCGATCATGATGTTCGCTGCAAAATATAAATGCGACGAGCTTTATGCGGCCGAATACTTCAGCGTCTGCACCTTAATCAGCATCGTCTCGATCCCGCTGATGTGCTTTTTGTATGAGTGGGCCGGGGGTCTCGTCTCCCCGTTTCTTCCGTATTAAGGCAGCATTTGGATCCATCCGCGCAAAGATTCCCTGTAAAGTTTCCGTCATCGCACAAAGGCCGCCGGTTTTCCGGCGGCCTTCTCTATAAAAAAGCAGGCAAGTGCAGCAATCAGAAACGGCTGCGCGGGGGAGCTCTTCATAAGGACGGAGCAGCCGTCACTCCCTGCCGCTCGCCCGCTGGTTTTCCTGCTTCATTTCATAGTATGCAGGGGGACGCCAAAAGGCGACAGGGATTTTGCATTCCATTTTGGGCAAGCGCAGACGAAGGAGAGGTACAAAGCATTTTCCGCTCTCTTCCAAATAAAAATCAGGTGAAATTTCTTCATCTGTTTGACCCTTATTTTTCCAAAAGCAATCGTTCTATTCAGAGCAATAAAAAGCAGGGATGGCTTTATCTTCCATCCCTGCTTTTTCGATTTTCATTCATTTGACGACTGCGGCGTGGATTGCGCGCCCCGGTCCTCCTGCAGCTTTAGCGTAGCGGAAAACGTCCGCCCCGTGCTGTCCGAAATCTGGCGGTAGACATCCAGCGTGATGCTGTCGCCCGCCTTCTTCTCTTTCAAGATCGAAGAAAGGTCGCCGAATCCCGTCATCAACGTACCGTCTACCTTGGTGATGATATCCCCCACCTGGAGCCCCTTTTGCAGCGCATCGGAGGTTTCTTCGATCAATACGATCCGCAGGCCTTCCGGAATTCCGTACATCTTGGCCAGCACCTCGTCGATCGGCGTAACCGTTATGCCGATCTTGACGCGATCTTTGACATAGCCGAAAGCGAGCAGGTCATCGATGATCGGCTTCGCTTCATTGATCGAGATAGAGAAGCCGATCCCCTCATACCCCGTCGCCACAATTTTAGACGAGTTGATGCCGACTACCTGCCCGTAAACATTGACCAGTGCGCCGCCCGAATTGCCGGGGTTGATCGCAGCGTCGGTCTGGATACAAGCGACGGTATAGCCGGAATCCTTTGACGAGGCGACCAAACGGTTGGTCGCCGAAACGATCCCCTGCGTAACGCTGCCCGCGTATTTGAGGCCGCCTGGGTTGCCGATTGCAATGACTGTTTCGCCCGTGACCAGTTTGGTCGAATCCCCAAATTCCGCTGCGGTCAGGTTTTCCTTTTCGATTTTGACGACAGCGAGATCCGCTTTGGAATCCGCTCCGACAACCGATGCCTCAAACTCGTCGCCGTTTTCCAGCACGATCTTGATGGCCTCCGCACCCCTGATGACATGCTCGTTTGTGATGATATATCCGTCCGAAGTCATGATGATCCCCGAGCCCTCTCCAGCGGCTTTCAACCCGCTTTCCTTGGTGTAGGTGACGACCCCGACCACCGACGGCTTTACCTTGGCTGCAACCTGCGGAACGGAAAGCGGGCCGTCCGTCACCGCTGAATAGGTGTTTTCCGGCGTCTGGCCGATGACGAGGCTGAGACTGCCTTCCCGGTCAGGGTAGGACTTTTCCGAGGCAGAGGAGCCTTGTGCGGGCGCTTCGGCCAAACCCCAGGTATTTGCCACCACAAAGCCAAGCACTGTCAAGGTAGCTACCAAAACACAGCTGACCGCAACTGAAAATATTTTCAGTCCCCTGTTGTTCCCGGGGCTTTTCTCTCTTTTTTCTTTTGCCTGCTTTTTCCGCCGGGGTGGTTCCACATCCTCCCAGCTGAACGCTTCTGGAATAAACGGCTTTTCAGCATTCTGTCTTCCAGCTGAAAGACTTTCTTCTTCCGAATGTAAGATGTTCGCCGTGCTGGCAGAAGGGTTCAGCTCCCCCTGTCCCCATCCATCGGCTTCGCCGTCAGGCTCCCGCGGTTCTTCCTCTCTTCGTTCCTGCTGATCGTATTCATCAAAGCTCATTCTGATTCCACCCACTCTATCCCCTGTATTTTCACAGTAAAAGTATATCCAGAAACCAGAGCTTAACCCTGGTTTTCCTCCAGCTTATTGCCCTTTTTTAACGCCTTGGACATCCGCCCGGCCGGAATGTAAAACTCAAACTCACAATACTCGCCCTCTTTAGGTATCCTGCGGATGATTTCCGGTCTCTCTTC
>JAAWBP010000131.1 GCA_022792755.1 Oscillospiraceae bacterium
AGCGGCTTTTTGATGCCGAAGTGGTTGAGGAGCTTGATGGTGACGCGGGTGTCCTCCGCCGCGATAAAATCCACCGATTCCAGCGTCTGGCGCTGGCGGGGCGAAACGTCGTTCAGATTCCCGATCGGCGTGCCGACCACATACAGTTTTCCAGCCATCCCCGTCTCCTTTCTGCTTGAATGCTCGTGGCCTGCGGAGAGCCGCCGCTCCCAATTCGCACACCAAGGTTTTACCGGTCAAAAGATTTTTAAACCTGCGAGATGCCGGTACAAAAATAAATGCAACGCGCCACACAGGGCGGGGTACCTTTTGCTTTATTCACGCGTCCCGCAGGCTTTAGGCCCGTAGATTGGAGAAGCCCCGGTGTGCGACTTGTTCAGCCGGGATCACCCGGCGCGGAGTACCTCCGCCGGCACTTCGCACACCAATGTTTCACCGGTTTTTGGGTTTTAGACCTACAAGATACATGATATAAAAGATAAACGCGTCTCGCGGGCTACGGACTTGAAAATCTTGTACTACTTGCGAATCGCGTATTGACGGCGGAAGCATTCCGCCCTGCGAGGGGCATTGTACGAAACATACGGTTCGCGGGTTACGAACTGTCAGGTTTGGTATTGCCTGCGAATCGCGTCTGCCCGCGGGGCTCCCCGCCCCAACGCTTTCCCAATTTTCAGGTTCTCATCCCGCAAGGCACCTGAGATAAAACGGTAGGATGTGTCTCGCAGGTCAAAAACCTTGAGATCGGAAATTCGTTCGGGTGCGATCTGGCCGGTCTGGCCACAGACCACGGTCACGGGCTAGAGCTGTACGAAACCGAATTGCTGGAGCGCTTTGACCGCCACCCCGGCGAACTCTTCCTCCGCGCCCCAGCTGAACCGCATGAGCGCACTCCCGCCCCCGCCGGCACTGACCAGCTTGGCATCGATGGTGCCGTTCTGGGCAGTGAGCAAAACCGTAAGGCTCGCCCGGCTTGAGTTGCGCATATAGTATTTCTCATAGACACGCAGGATAAGCCGCGCCTCCCCGAGCATACAGCCGTGCGTCCCGACCGCCTGGCAGGTCGTCGCATGGCTGACCACCGCCCTGTCCAAAGCGGCAAACACCTGGTCGATATCCCCCGTCCCTCTCATCGTCATTTCAGCCATTTGAATCTCCTCCTTTAAAATAAGGGCAGCGCCCCGTTATTTGACAAACAGCCGCCCGCAAACGTCAAAGCGGCGCCGGAGGGTCTCCGAAGTAGACCCCGCCCTCCTCGAGAAAGAGGGGCGGTTCGACCTGCATAAACGGCTTGCTCCCCTTTTTTCCCTCAATTAAAAACAGCCAGGGACGCCCCGCCGGATTCTTCGCCACAAACCGGAGCCGTTTTGGTTCCAGCCCGTTTTCCCGCATTTCACAGATCACATCCGCCAGCCGTTCCGGACGCTGGCAGAGGCAGAGCCGCCCGCCGAAGCGGAGCAGTGCTGAAGCGGAGCGGCAGACGTCGCCGACCGTGCAGAAAATCTCATGCCGGGCGATCCGGGCGGCAGGGTCTCCGCTTTCGATCCCCGCGCCGTTTGCCTTGTAGGGCGGGTTGCAGGTGACGAGGTCGAAGCCCGCCTTCGGCAGCAGCCCGGGCGCATCCTTCAGGTCGGCGCAAAGGGCGCGGAGCCGTTCCCCCGCCCCGGAACGTTCGATCCCCTTTTGAAACTGGAGCGCCGCATCCTCCTGGAGCTCGACTCCGCAGCAGGACGCGACGCTGTACCTTTGATACAGGTAGAGCGGGAGGATGCCGCACCCCGTCCCGAGGTCGCAGACCCTGTCCTTTTTCCGCGGGGCGGCGAAATCGGCGAGGAGGAAGGCGTCGGTTCCAAAGCGGTGCGCTTCCGAGACACAGACCCAAACCCCGCCCCCGAGCGATTCAAACCGTTCCACGCCGGTCAATCCCCCCGTCCGTTCTGCGAGACGCCGCCCGAATGATCCGCTTCACTTACCGCGGAACTGTTGGAGGGCGGGCCCGCCCCCTCGGTGGGGGAAGCCGATCCCTCAGAAGAAGAAACGCTGCTCCCCGGTGAAGAGGAGACCGAAGGCGCGGAGGAGGGGTCGGAGCGCTCCGGGGCAGAGGCCGCATTCTCCGGGACAGATGTCTGGGAAGAGGAAACAGCCGCAGAGGCTGCGGAAGAGGAACCGCCCTGTCCGCCGCCGGTCTTCCGGGGGGGCTCATCCCGGTCGGGATTCCGGTGCTGAACCGGCTCTTTGATATTCGAGATCACATCCAGCCGGTAGCCGTTCGCCCGCAGGGTGTCGATGATCCAGGGGAGCGCCTCCAGCGTGTAGGTGTTGCGGGGGACGTCGTGCATGAGGATCACCGGATTGTCGTACTGGAGGGCCGCCGGAAAGATGTTGTTGTAGATCCATTCGTCGGTGTGGGGAGTGGGGGAGGCGTCGCCCGAGCTGACGTTCCAGTCGTGCCAGATGAGCCCCTCCTCCTGCGCGGCCTCCATCACCTGCCAGAAAATGCCGCGGTTGGTCATGGTTTGGGAGCTGCCGCCCGGAAAGCGCACCTGTTTTGTCCGGACCCCGGCCGCTTCGTATAAAAAGTCGTTCATCGTGTTGTAGTCGTTAAGATAGCTTTCCGGGCTTTTGTAGATTTTGGGCAGGTTGTGCTCATAGGCGTGGAGGGCAAGCTCACAGCCGCTGTCCACGATCTCCTGATAATACTCCAAACAGTCGGGATTTGGGTTGTGCACAGTGAAGAAGGTCGCTGTCGCCCCTTTTTTTCGAAGAACGTCCAGCACCTGCGGGGTCATTGAGGAAGGCCCGTCGTCGAAGGTTAGGTAGGCGACCTTCCCCGGGATGGGGGCAATTTCGGTCAGGTCGGCGGTCAGCCAGGCGGGCCGCTTTGGATGGTAGCTCAGGTCGCGCGCCGGGACAGGGGCTTTGGGCCACTGGCCCTCCGGGATCTGCTTCTCCGAAGAAGATGCCAGGGACGAAGAGGGGAGGCTCACCCGCCGCGGTGTGAGAAGGGTTTCCACCACCGCTTCCTCCCGGGGCGCAAAAAGGAGGATAAAGGTCACCGCAGTGCAGAACAAAGCGGCGGCAGCCGTTATAAAAAGTAAAACTTGTTTTACCCGCTCAGAAAGCTCCATTTTTTTCTCCTTCTATTTTTACTTTTTTGTGTATCAGAAAAGCGGCGGCTTTTTATCCAAACAACGAACAGTACGCTGTTATCCGCTGTGCCGCAAAGTGCCCTCCAGTCGAAAAAGCGGTCTGTCAGTGGGGGGGATCTTCAACATTCTTTGCAGATAGTATAGCACATTTTCGGCTGGACGAAAAGCGCTTCGAGGTATATTTTGAGCCGGAACTAACCGGGCTCTCCGCCCAGTTAATTCCGGCTCTTTCGGAAGGGGAAAATCATCCCTGTTATGTAGGTGTGGTTGGGGCAGCGCGCCCCTATTCCCTGCGTTTTCAGCGCTTCCCGTGGGAAACCCGCCGTTTTGCCCGCATCCCTCACCCGGCCAACACCGCGGCGGCGTAATCAGGCGTTCTGTGCTGGACGGGCTGCTCCAGGTCTTTGATCAGGCCGAACTGGTACCCCTGCTCCTTGAGCGCCGCGATGATCCATGGGAGGGCTTCCCGGGTATACGGGACCCGCTCGTGCATGAGGATCACTGGCTGGTCGTGCTGGAAGGCGGCCGGAATGATGTTGTTGAAGACGGTGCCGGCGTTGATCGGCCGGTTGGTGGCGTCTTCGGCGCTGACGTTCCAATCGATGTAGCGCAGCCCCCGGTTTTGGGTCTCTAAAATGATCCCGCAGAACGTCCTTTCATCCGTCACCGTCTGGGAACTGCCGCCGGGGAACCGGAAGTCCGTCAGAGGATCGGCGGTGAACTGGCGGAGATAGTCCTGCATCTTGTAAAAATCGGCAAAATAGCTGTCGACTGAAGCGTAGAGCGACCTATAGCTGTGGGTGTAGCCATGGATTGCGAGCTGGCAGCCGCTGTCGGCGATCTGCTGGTAATAGGCGTCGCTGTCCTTGTGAAAAACGGTGAAAAAGGTCGCCGTTACCCCGTGCTCCCGCAGGATTTGCAGCACCTCCGGCGTGTTGGGGGTCGGCCCGTCGTCAAAGGTCAGGTAGGCAATCTTTCCACCTTTGGGCGGTTCCGGCTCGGAGGGCTCCGAAACCTCCGGCGGTTCGTCCGGATCGGACAGGTTCTGCCTGCCCCCGCTCAGCTCCACATGAACCGGGCGGAGCTGCTTAAGCACCATCTCCCCCGGGCTGAAAAAGAGGGTGCAGGCGGCTGTCACAACCGCCGCTGCCGCCAGGCAGATCAATAGAGATATCGTGACAATCCTGCGCCGTTTCGTTTGCTTCATCGTTTACCCTTCCCCGTGTTTCTCTCAAATTCCAACAAATTTTTACTGAATTCTATTATACTACACCCTCCTCCGAAATCCCATAACAGACTGTAATAAAAGGTCGACATTTTTACCCGATTGACAAAAATCCGGTTACATTATATGATTAATGTAACCATCCCTTTTGACATTCTATGAGAGGAGAACTTCATGGATACCGATGGGCACTTACCGCTCTATACCCTTTTGTTTGTTCTGTTCCTGCTTTTGGGAGGATTTTTCACCCTGGCGCAGTCCTCGATCATCTCGCTGAGCGATTCCAAGCTCAAAAAGCTCTGCGAGGAGGGGGTGCGCAAGGCGTTGCGGGTGCAGGCCGTCACCCAAAAGCCCACCCGATTCAAAGGGACGACCGAGTTCGGCTTTTTATGCTGCACGGCGCTCAGCGTTGTCTGCGCCTTTTTCCTTTATTACCCGCCGCTGCGCGCTGTCTTTGCCTCCGCCTTTTCTGTTGTGGGGAGCGCGGGGCCGCTCCTTGCGAAGGCGGCGGCCTTTTTGATCGTCTTTTTCGGCTCCCTTCTTCTGGTTCTGATCGTCTCGCGCACCATCCCCTACCACCTCGGCTGCGGGCGGCCGGAGCGGTTCGCCTTCGGCTGTGCGCCGGGGATCCGCTTCTTCGCCGTCCTCTTCACGCCGGGGGTCGCCCTGGTGCAGGGGATCTCCTTCGGCGTCGCCCGGCTGTTCGGGGCCGACCCGTCCAAGCTATCCTCTGAGGTGACGGAGGAGGAAATCCGGATGATGATGGACGTCGGCAGCGAAAAAGGGGTCATCGAGTCGAGCCAGATGGAGATGATCAACAACGTCTTCGAGTTCGACGACACTACGGCGGCCGACGTGATGACCCACCGCACCAACATCGTCGCCGTCCCCCAGACTGCGCGGATCAGCGACGTGGTCTATCTGGCGGTCAACGAGGGGTTCAGCCGGATCCCGGTCTACAAGGACGACATCGACAACATCATCGGGGCGGTCTATGTCAAAGACCTGCTGGTGCTGGTCAGCTGTGAGACGTCGGGCGACTTTTCGGTGGACGACTTCATCCGCCCGATCCCCTATGTCCCCGACTCCGCCAAGCTGCCTGAGCTTTTCCGCCAGCTCAGCGCGAAAAAGGCGCACTTGGCCGTCGTGGTCGACGAATACGGCGGGACATCCGGGCTGGTGACGATGGAGGACTTGGTGGAGGAAATCGTCGGGAACATCCAGGATGAATACGACGAAGAGGACGACGACATCATCCAGGTCGACGACGTCACCTTTACGCTGGACGGCGGGGTGGAGCTCGAAGCGCTGAGCAAGGCGCTGGGCGTCCCTTTTGAGGAAACGGACGACTACGACACCCTCAGCGGGCTGCTCATCCACCGCCTCGGCAGGATCCCCGCGCCGAATGAGGAGATCCGAATCACCGTCCAGGGCGTGGAATTCACCGTCCTGCTGGTCGAAGACCGCCGGATCGCCCGGGTCAAGGCGGTGGCCGGCAGGCCGGAGCCTGAGCGGGAAGAGGAGAACGGCTGAGAAGTGGCGTGTTCCGCAATTAAAGGCAATAAAATGCCGGCGCCTGAAAAGACGCCGGCATTTTTGTTTCTCTTTTAGGTTTCGCTTTTGTATCAGCCAAAGTCGTGCCGCCCTCCGCAGCCGCTTCCAATTTCTTCGAACAACGCAACGATCTCCTCGATTCTTAAAAAGCATTCCCGGTCGTCCAGGCTTTCGTCCCGCAGGATTTCCCTGATCCGGTTCAGCGCCTGATAGCATCTTCCTTCCACGATCTGGGCCGGATCGATTTGCAACCCCGGGAAGAAAACCTCTGCTTTTCGGCTTTCCAATGCCTTTATCAAAATTTCTTTGTATAAATCCATATTCAGCACCTCAAAATTTATTTTAGCGATTTATTCGCTAAAAGTCAATAGCGATATTTCCGCTAACCTATACTCGTTTTGAGGTGGTGGCATGTATCGTAGAATTAGGGATTTAAGAGAAGATAAAGATTTAACACAAACTCAAATGGGCAAGCTACTAAATTGTAGTCAGAGAATCTACAGTAATTACGAACGGGGAGAAGTCGATATTCCTACGCAAATACTGATTAAGCTTGCACAGATACATGAAACGAGCACTGATTATTTACTAGGCTTAACCGATGTCAAAACTCCCTACCCAAAGACGCAGAAAAAATAACGGCTCCGGTTAGGAGCCGTTATTTTTATCTTTTTAACAGATTATCACCGAATCCGCCGCGCCTCCAGGTAATACCGCTTGTCCCAGGCGTGGCCCATCGAAAAGGTCTTGCGGGGGAGGGCGCCGTCCAGGATTACGGTGGGGAAGAGCTCTTCCTTCCCCATATCCGGGAGGAGGAACCCGATACAGCCGGGCTCCTCCGACAGCCGCTCCGCCGCTTCCGCACCGTGGATGTAATCCACCCGCCCGCCGAATGCGGCGAGATAGCCGTCGAGAAAGCCTTGCAGGGTTCCCACCGCGAGGTTTGCCTGCGGATGGGGAACGGTCAGCGCCCGGCGGTTCCCTTGGTAAAGGCAGGTGAAGGATTGCCCCTCCCCCCTGCCGGGAACCGCGCCGAGGGCCTGCTCCAGCTCGGAGAGGAGATGCGCCGGGTCGACGCCGAAAACCACCCGGTGGATCGCCTCGAACTCCAGGGCGGGGTCGTGGAGGTTGACCACCTCCGCCAGCGCGTACCGGGCGGGGGAATCCTTCGCCCGGCCGCCCTGCTCCCGCTTCAGCGCCTCATAACAGGCCTTTGCGGTTGCCAGCGAGTGGTTCCCGTCCCCCACCGCGAAGAGGAGCGCTTCGTCCGAAGGCTTGCCGTACCGTTTGGAGAATCCCTCCGGGTCGGCCAGCGCACCGAAGGCGGCGGCAAGGGCCGGATAATCCGCCGGGTCGATTAGGTACCCCTCTATTTTCCCGCCGTTCTGGATGAGCTCCGTATCGTACAGCTTTTGGTACTGCGCCCGTTTCTCCGCCAGCGGCTCGATGACGGAGCGCTTTTTGTCATCGATCAGCAGCATGATGTGGGGCAGCTCGAGCGGGGCGTTTTCCCGCACCCGGACGCGGGGCGGAATTCGCTCCAGAACGGTGCCCTCGGTGGCGCGGATCAGGGTCGCGGAGCCCGCCGCGTAGTCGTACCGCTCCAGGTCGACGGCGCCGACCAGCCCGGTGCGGACTTTTCCGTCCGCCTGGGTGCGGCGGGTGAGGATCAGCGCCTGCGGGAGCGCGGCAAAGACCCCCTCCGCCAGGTACCGGTCCATGGTTTGGCGGATTGAGCCGATCCGCTCCTCCGCCCCGGCCTGCTCCAGATAGAGCTCCGGGAGGATCAGCCGCAGGGCGCTGGGGGCGTCCCCGACGATCCGCTCCGTCTCCTCCCAGTAGGCCGGCTCCGATGTGTACTGGTCGCAGGCGACGACGCACCACTTTTCGAGCACTGTCCCTTCCTTCGGGATCAAAATGTCGGCGGGGCCGAAGCCCGCCGCTTTAAATTCCTCGGTCATATCCATCACACCCTCCCGGATTTACAGGCTTGGAAATCCGGGCGCATTCCTTTCCGTTCATTTTAAACAGGCTGTTCCGCCCAGCCCTTGCTCCGGCCGACCGCCTTCTGCCAGCCCGCCCAGTTCTTCGCCCGCAGCTCCTCCGGCATATCGGGCAGGAATACTTTGTCCAGCGTCCACTGCTGCCGGATCTCCTCCCGGTCTTTCCATACCCCTGTCGCCAGCCCCGCGAGGTAGGCGGCCCCGAGGGCGGTGGTCTCCCGGATCATCGGGCGGCGGACGGGGAGGCCCAGCAGGTCGGCCTGAAACTGCATCAGGAAGTTGTTGGCGCTCGCGCCCCCGTCCACCCGCAGCTCGCCGACCGCGATCCCGGTGTCGGCCGCGATGGCGTCGAGCACCTCCTTGCTCTGGTAGGCGATCGATTCGAGGGCGGCCCGGATGATGTGGCTCCTCCCTGTCCCCCGGGTCAGCCCGAGGATCGTCCCTCTGGCGTACATATCCCAGTGCGGGGCGCCAAGCCCGGTAAAGGCGGGCACCACATAAACCCCGCCGTTGTCCTCCGCCTTCCGGGCGAAATACTCGCTGTCTGCCGCCTCGGTGATAAAGCGCAGCTCATCCCGGAGCCATTGGACGACCGCACCGCCCACAAAGATGCTCCCCTCCACGGCGTACTGCACCCCGTCCGGCAGCCCGACCGCAATGGTGGTCAGCATCCCGTTTTCGGAGCGGCAGAGCTTTTCCCCGGTGTTCATCAACAGGAAGCAGCCGGTTCCGTAGGTGTTTTTCGCATCCCCCGGGGCAAAGCAGGTCTGCCCGAACAAGGCCGCGTGCTGATCCCCGGCGATCCCGGCGATCGGCACCTCGCAGCCGAAGAGGTTGACGATGCCGTAAATTTCGCTGCTGCTCCGCACCTCCGGGAGGATGCAGCGGGGAATCCTCAGCATGTCGAGCAGCTTTTGATCCCACGAAAGGGTTTCGATGTTGAAGAGCATGGTGCGGGATGCATTGGTGACGTCGGTGATATGCACCTTGCCGCCGGTCAGCTTCCAGACGAGCCAGCTGTCCACCGTGCCGAAGAGGAGCTCGCCGTTTTCCGCCCGCTCCCTGGCCCCTGGGACGCTGTCCAACAGCCATTTGATCTTGGTGCCCGAAAAATAAGCGTCCGCCAGAAGGCCCGTCGCCTTCCTGATGTAAGGCTCACATCCGTCCGCCTTGAGCCGCTCGCAGATTTCCGCCGTCCTCCGGCACTGCCAGACAATGGCGTTGTGGATCGGCCGGCCGGTCTTTTTGTCCCAGACGACCGCCGTCTCCCGTTGGTTGGTGATCCCAACCGCGGCCACCTCCTCGATCGGCACCCCGGCCTGGAGGAGCACCTCGGTCATGACGGCGGCCTGGGAGGAGTAGATCTCCATCGGGTCATGCTCCACCCAGCCCGGTTTTGGGTAGAACTGGGTCAGCTCTTTCTGCGCGATCTGGACGATGTTCTGCTCCCGGTCGAATAAAATGGCGCGGGAGCTGGTTGTACCCTGATCCAGCGCGATGATGTATTTTTTCACGGTGCACCCCTCCTGGCAGGACAGCGGATTGAAAAGGCTGATTTGCTTCTTTTATCCTACCATTGCGCGGAAGGGGTGTCAATCTTTTTCGGGGGCCGGGGCCGCCAAATCTTTCGGCGGGTATCGGGAAAACAGTGGTATTTTTGTTTGAATTATGGTATAATAAAAACCTCACGGCATAAGCCGAAGCCTTGCGTTGCAAGCCTTCGGATGCCTGAGAGAACTTTGTTGCCTTCGGCAATAAGAAC
>JAAWBP010000132.1 GCA_022792755.1 Oscillospiraceae bacterium
GCTGGATTGGTTTCGCGTATCCGGCTCCCCGTGAGATCACGGACAACATGGAAAAGATCGAATGGCAGATGAAAAAGGCGAAGGAGTTCGGCTGCGAAGTCCTCCAGCCGATCGTCCATCCGCTGCCCCAGGAGGGGAAAGACCTCGATCAGCTCAAGGATTGGCTGAAGGAGTACGGCATCGAGTACGAGATGCGCTGCCCGCCGGCGGTCTTCCAGCTGGCCGGTCCCGACGCGAAGTCGGCGCGGGAAGAGCTGATCGACGCGATCAAGTTCTCCAAGGAACTCGGCTCCACCGTCATGCGCACCGGTTACGGCCGCCTCTGCCTGGAGACCTCCCGCTACAACCGCACCCCCGGCATGACCGGCAAGGAGCAGTTCGACCGTGTGCTCGCCTCTTTGAAGGAAGCGAAGCCGATCTTTGAGGAGTACGGCATGAAGTACGCCCAGGAAAACCATGTGGACTTCACCGGCAAGGAAATGGCCGACCTGTTTGAAGAGGTCAACTCCCCGATGATGGGGATCGCGCTCGACACGGCGAACAGTTTCGCGATTTTCTGCGAGCCGGACATCGACAACCAGCGGATGGCGCCTTGGGCAATTACCTCCCACATCAAGGACTCCAAGGTGGTCGACAAAACCCAGGACGGGAACTACTTCCCCTTCATCACCGTCGGCTGCCCGCTCGGCGAAGGCGACGTCGACATCCCGGCCGCAATCGAAGCGATCTGCACCAAGTCCCGCTATCCGGAGGGCTTCCACCTCGTCCTCGAACAGGGATGGCTTGGGAACCAGGTCTACGGCGACCCGATCGAGTACTCCCACAAGATGCTTGAAAAGAGCATGGTCTACTTAAAGAAGCTGATCACCGTCGATTAAATAAAACCGAGAGTGACCGGAATTCAAACGAAAGAAGGGCAATAAAAATGGCATACCGCAACAATATGAAGCTCGGCTGGGTTGGGTTTATCTATCCCGCCCCGCCGGAAATCACCGACGACATGGCGAAGCTCGAGTGGCAGATGCAGCAGGCGCAGCGGCTCGGCTGCACCGTCCTCCAGCCGATCGTCTTCCGCCTTCCGACCGATGATGCGTCCGTCGCGAAGATGCAGGAGCTGCTCCAGAAATACGGGATCGAGTACGAGCTCGGCTGCCCGCTCTCCGTCTTTAAACTCTCCGGCCCTGACGCAAAAGAAGCGCGGGAGGAGTTGCTCGCCCAGATGGCGCTTGCGAAAAAGCTCGGCTCCAAGATCCTCCGCACCGGCTACAACTGCTTCCTTTCCCACGAGTATTCCCGTTACAACCACACCCCCGGCATGACCGGAAAAGAGCAGTTCGACCGCGTTGTCGCCTCCCTGAAGGAAGCCGCCCCGATCTTTGAGGAAAACGGCCTCTACTTCGCGCAGGAAAACCACGTGGACTTCACCGGCAAGGAGATGGCCCAGATCTTCGAGGAGGTCAACTCCCCGAACATGGGTATCGCCCTCGACACCGCCAACAGCTTCGCGATCTTCAGCGAGCCGAACGAGGATAACCTGCGGATGGCGCCCTGGGCGATTACTTCTCACATCAAGGACACCAAGGTCGTTCCGAAAACTCAGGAAGGCGACTACTTCCCGCTCATCCCGGTCGGCTGCTCCCTCGGCGAAGGGGAAATCGACATCCCGGCAGTGATCGACGCGATTGCAACCAAGTCCCGCTACCCGGAGGGTTTCCACCTCATCCTTGAGCAGGGCTGGTGGGGCGACCAGGTCACCGGCGACCCGATTGAGTTCGCGCACAATGCAATGGAGAAGAGCCTTGTCTACCTGAAAGACCTCATCACCGTAAAATAAAAGCCATGCGGCGGAAGTGCGGGCCCGGAAGGCCCGCACAGCCGCGGCTTTTCACCGACCAATTAAAAACTGACTAACCTAAGGAGAACAGAAGATGGCCAAAAATATTCTGATCACCGGCGCTTCCGGAAGGCTCGGGAACTTTGTTGCCCCTTATCTTCAGGATCAGGGCTACAACGTCACCTGCACCGACATTGTCACGCCGAACCCTGAATCCGAAAATGCAAAGCGCGGTTTTCCCTTTGTCAAAGCTGACCTCTGCGTCATCGGCGACGTAATGAAGGCAATCGCCATGGCCCAGCCGGACGTCATCGTCCACCTGGGCGCGATCCCCTTCAACACCGAACTCCAGCCTCCTTATGAAGACCGTTCCGGCAAAGGCCCGTCCCAGGACGGCGTGCGCTCCAGCTGGAGCCAGCCGGAGGACAACACCATGCGGATTAACACCATGGGGATGTTCTACCTGCTCGACGCCGCGAGAAGGATGGGGGTCAAAAACGTCATCGCCGCGACCAGTTACTTCTCTTACGGGCTGGGCTTCCGCCTTTCGGGCGAGCCGTTCGTTCCGGAGTACTTGCCGGTCGACGAGAGCCATCCCTGCTGGCCGGAAGACACCTATAGCCTTTCCAAGTACCTGGGCGAAGAGATTATGAAAGCCTTCTCCCGCGCTTACGGCATGAACACCGTCGCCATGCGGCTGATGGGCGTTTATTACCACAATGTTGAAAGAAGCCGCGCCATGTATGATCTCGGCCAGGGCCAGTCCTACGCTGAGAAAGAAAAAGACGGCGGCGTGATCACCGGCAACACCTATCAGTATGTCGACGCCCGCGATATCGCGGTCTTCACCGGCCTCGCGATCGACAAGCTCGGCAAGCTTCCGAACAAATACGAAGCCTTCAACGTCATCACCGATGTGCGGTTTAATGTTGCCGACACCAAGGAATTCTATGAGAAGCGTTTCCCGGGCCTCAAGGATATGCTCGGAAACCTCCGCGACGGCGAGGGCCTTCTCAGCATCCGCAAGGCGGAGGAGCTGCTCGGCTACAAGCCGCAGTATTCCTGGAAGGACGGCAAATAATAAGCAGACGCACACGTTTAGCTCTTGAAAACAACTAAACTTTGTTCAGACAGACAACGATCTAAAAAATATTATAAAATATAGGAGTGTATTCTAATGATTAAAAACGTATTGGTAACCGGCGCTTCCGGAAGACTTGGCGATTTTGTTGCCCCTTATCTCCATGAACAGGGCTACAATGTCACCTGCACCGACATCGTCACCCCCAGACCGGACAGCGAAAACGCAAAGCTCGGCCTGCCCTTTGTCAAAGCCGACCTGCTTGAGATCGGGGACGTGATGAAAGCGATCGCGATGTCCCAGTGCGATGCGATCGTCCACCTGGGCGCCATCCCCTTCAACCCGGAGCTTCAGCCGCCCTACACCGACGTGCCAGGTCCTGGCGGAGCGAAAGACGGGATCCGCCACAACTACAGCATGCCGGAAGACAACGCCATGAAGATCAACACCATGGGCGGTTTCTACGTCCTCGACGCTGCGAGAAGGATGGGCGTCAAAAACGTGATCGTCACCACTTCCTTCTTCGCTTACGGCGTAGGCTTCAGGGTTTCGGGCAATCCGTTTGTTCCGGAGTACCTGCCGATCGACGAAGAGCATCCGTGCTGGCCGGAGGATACTTATTCCCTGTCCAAATACCTCACCGAAGAGGTCATGAAGGCCTTCTCCCGCGCCTACGGCATCAACACCATCGCAATGCGTCTGCTTGGCGTATACAACCATAAGCTGAAAAACCACGAATTCGGCTTCACCATGGATGGCATTCCGGAGAACGTCGAAGAAAGAGGGGATACGAACTTCTTCTACCGTGAGTACGTCGATTCCCGCGATATCGCGCGGTTCACCGGCCTTGCTCTGGAGAAGATCGGAACGCTGCCGAACAAATACGAGGCGTTCAACGTCTGGACCGGCACCCGTCTCGACTGCGAGTCTGCTCCGTATTATTCCAAGCTCTGCCCGGAGTTTGCCGATATGTGCAAGAACCTGAAGGGCTATGACGGCCTCTTCTCGATCGAGAAAGCCAGAAAGCTCCTCGGCTATGAGCCGGCCTACTACTGGAAAGATATCGACGAAGACAGAAAAATGGCTGAATCCCTTTCCTAATTTATTGGAGGTTAGTATTAATAATGAGCGAAAATAAACTGAGAATCGGCCACACCGGTATCACCTGGCTGAGCGACGACGATTATGAGGATACCATCCGCACCATCGCCAAAGAAGGCTTCGGCGGGATCGAGCTGTTCGGCTGGACGCTCCCGAAGATGAAGGCGCAGGGCAAACTCGGCCTCTTCGAAGAGTGCGGCCTTCCCCTCTGGTCTGCTTACTTCTCCCACGACATCGTCAACCCCAGTGAGAGGCAGGCGGAGTTCAACAAGATCAAAGAGCAGGGGAGCATCCTCCTTTCGCAGGGCGGCACCCACGTTGCGTTCGGCGGCAACATCGTCGACCGCAGAAAGGTGAAATACCTGGAGCACAAGGACTATATCGTCGATTTCGTCAACGAATGCGGGAAGCTAATGCAGGATATGGGCCTGACCCTCTGCTACCACCCGCACACCGGCACGCCGGTCGAGACCAAAGAGGAGATCATGGACTTCGTCCAGAGGATCGACCCGAAATACGTCGCCATGGCCCCGGATATCGGCCAGATCCAGAAGGGCGGCGCCGACCCGCTCGAGATCATCAAGACCTTTGAGCCGTTGGTCAAACACGTCCATTTCAAGGACTTCGGCGGCAAGCTGGAGTTCGACTCCTCCCTCAACGACGTTGCGGAAGGGGAGACCTACTTCAACTTCGGCGAAAACGGCAAGGAGATCGACGCGACCGGCTACATCAACTACTGCATCCTGGGCGACGGCGTGGTTGATCTGAAGGGGATTCTCGACTACTTTGCGGCGAAGGATTTTGACGGCGCCGTCATGGTCGAGCTCGACGCGGGCACCGAGATGCCGGTCACCCCGCAGGAGGCGGTACATGGGAACAAGCTGTATCTCGAAAAGATCGGCTACATGAAATAAGCTTCCGCGTTCGGGGTCTAATCCCCGTCCGTCCTCCCCGAAAAGGGCGGGCACAAAAAGGATTTTTCCGCAGTGCGGCCCCGCTTCCCGATGGGGGCGGGGCGTACGCGGTATCAAGCCAAAACAGGAGGAGAAGAGTTATGGCGAAAAAATCAATCGTTTCCATTGCCCATTCTGACGAGTTCCTCGGTTCCCCGTCGGATTACACCCATGAGCACGTCGAAAAGATCAAGGAGATGATCCGCCAGGTCGCAAACGACACCAAGGGCGGGATGCAGAACATCGTCCACGAAGGCGACGTGGTCTTTATCAAGATCAACACCGTAACCCAAGCGCCGCCGGAGAACGGTTTCACCACCGACCCGCGGATGCTCGAGGCGCTGATTGAGCTGGTGAAGGAGCAGAAACCGAAGAAAGTCCAGGTCGGCGAGCGCTGCGCGCTGGGCCAGGAGACCATGAAGTGCTTCGAGGTCTGCGGGATCAAAGCGGTCGCGGAGAAGACCGGCGCCGAGCTGATCGCGCTGGAGGACACCGAGTGGGAGATGTACGACATGGGCCGTCCGGTTTCTTACCGGAAGTTTCCCTTCCCGAAGGTTGTCAAGGACGCGGACGTCTACATTGGAATGCCGAAGATGAAGGTACATATCCACACCGGGCTGACCAACGCCATGAAACTCCAGTTCGGTCTCTGCCCGGATTACAAGTGGATGTCCGAATGCCACCGGGACGACATCTACCAGAAGATTGCGAACCTCGTCACCGCTACCGAGCCGGATTGGTTCATCGTCGACTCCCTCTGGACCTGCCAGGGCAACGGGCCGTTCAGCCCCTACCCGGACGATAAGATCCGCGACTGGAACACCACCTACGGCGGCTCCGACCCGGTTGCGATCGACACAGTGGCCGAGATGCTGATGCAGTGGGAGAACCCCGGCAACCTGCCCTCCACCATTATGGGCGCGGCCGAGGGGCTCGGCACCAACAAGCTCGACGAGATCGAGCTCAAGGGCGTGCCGGTTGAGAAGGTTTCCCGCAAATTCAACCGCCAGGATACCGTCCTCTGCGGCAAGTTCAAAAACGTCAACGTCATCGTCGGTTCCGCCTGTGAGCCGGGCTGCCGCGTCATGGTTCGGATGGGCTTAGACGCCGCTTATGTCGCAGGGCTGCTCGACAAGCTCCGCGAGCCGATCACCATCTTCACCGGCCTCCAGTTCGAGCCTTATGTCACCGACGTAAAGGGCCCGGTTCTGATCTACGGCCAGTGCGCCATGAAGATGAAGGAGTTCTACCCCGACGCCTACACCTGGTTCCCGAACGAGGAGTACCCGACCTGCGTGCCGATGTACTCCAACCTGCCGGGCAAAGGGATCGGCGATGCGATCCAGAAGATCATCGACAGCTACGACAAATAAATCAAACCCCTCCGTTTTGCGGCAGGCTGGGTTCAGCCTGCCGCAAAGTGGGGCAATCCAGCAAAATTGAATCACCATGGAAAGGAACCAATCAGGTGGAAAAGAACTACTCAAACAATCCTGCGGTCTGGGAGGGCTTGTGTAAGCTCCTCGAGATCAAGGATTCCGATATCCGCAATTCCATCCTCCGCCAGGGGCTGGACGCCATCGACCAGGGCGTCCACGCGGGCGGCGCTTTTTCGGCGGTCGTCCCGATGGTCAGCCTCTACTACGGCGGCGGGATGAAACTCAACGTCGAGCAGCCGACCGAACCGGGGCAGGACCAGTTTATCCTGAGCAAAGGGCACGCGGTTGCGGCGATGGCCGCCGTCTACGCGGACAAGGGCTATTTCGATGCGGCGCTCCTCAAGGGCTCCCGCTCCTATGAAAGCATCCTGAACGGCCATCCGGGGCCGATCCTCCCCGGCGTGCAGATCTCGACCGGCCCTCTGGGGCAGGGAATCTCCGCCGCGGTGGGGCTCGCCTTAGCCGGGAAGGACTACCCGCAAAACGACGTCTACTGCATGGTCGGCGACGGCGAGATGCAGGAGGGCGGCGTCTGGGAGGCGCTGATGTACGGCGCGGAACAGCGGCTCGACAACCTCTGCGTCATCGTGGACAAAAACGGCGGACAGCTCGACAACGTCAGCAAGATGATCGTCTCGATGGACGACATTGCCGACAAGCTCCGGGCCTTCGGCTACCGCGTGATCGAGGTCAACGCCACCGAATACCCGCCGGTCGCCGCGGCCTTCGAAGCCTTCCATCAAGACCGGAACGGCAAACCGACCGCAATCGTTTGCAGCGCGACCAAAGGCTTTGGCGGCTTTTCGAGCGCGATCAACGGGCATAAAATCACCTTGGCGGCAAAGACCGGCGAACAGGAAATCGTCATGCAGAACCGCCGCCGCGCCGGACGGGAAAAAGCCTTTGTCGACTTCTACAACAGCCTCTGCTGCGACCATGCCAAGGAGACACTCGCCGGCATCGCAAAGGAAATGAACCTGGAGCTGGGGCTCGAGGGCGGCAAGGCCGTATCAGTCGCGCCGGGAACCCCGGTTGTCAAGACCAAGCCCGCCCCGAAGCGGTGCAAGAAGCTCCAATACGACGAAGCGAAGCTCCCCGCTGTGGAGCGCGGGAACTCCTATGCAGCCTCCGATATCGTCAAGAATGTCATCAAGGTCTTTGCCGAGGACAGCCGGATCGTCACCATTGACTCCGACCTCTCCTCCACCAGCGGTTTGCAGGAGGGCGTGATCCAGGTCGACAAGACCCGCGCGCTCAACGCGGGGATCGCCGAGAGCAACATGATGAACATCGGCGAAGCCTTTGCCGCAGTGGGGAAAAACGCCTGGGTTTCCACCTTCTGCCCCTTCTTCGACTGGCGGGTGATGAGGAGAATCGCCGTCAGCTACCAGGAGCGGCTCGAGGCGATGGAGACCGAGGGCGGCTGGCTGACCGAAGGGCACGGGCTCGACCTCACCTTTTTGGCGACTGCGCCGGATATGGACACCCAGACCAACGGCGCAACCCACATGGGCAACGACGACATCATGTTCTTTGACCAGATGGCCCACTTGAAGATCATCACCGTCGGCTGCCCCTCGATGCTCAAGAGCGTGATGAAGTGGATTGCGGAAGGGGACAAGGGGCTCGTCTACCTGCGGATCCTGCGGAAAGCTTCCGAAGCGGTCTATCCGGACGGGATGGCCTTCGACTACGGCAAGGGCTACATCCTGCGGGAGAGCGAAAACGACAAAGCGGTGATCGTCACCTACGGGCGCGGCATCTACGAGGCAATGGCTGCTGCCGACCTGCTCAAAGAGAAGGGGATCGGCTTAAAGGTGGTCGATATGCCTTCCGTCGACGAGGCGATGCTCATCAAACTTTATAAATCCGGCCTGCCGATCATCCTCGCAGAGCAGAACAACGGCTATTTGGCTGCCAAGATGCCGAAGATCCTGATGCGGGCGGGACTGACCATCGACCCCGCGCAGATCACCACTGTCAACATGCTCGGCAAGGACGGCCAGCCGCAGTTTGTCCATTCCGGCACCTACGGCCAGCTGACCAAGGCGTTCGGGCTTTCGGGCGGACAGCTCGCCGAACTGGCCGAAACAAAGCTCGGCTGAACAAAGGAGATGGCAACATGATCAATGTACGTGAAGACAGCATCCCGGAAAACGACCTGCCGGGCAGAAAGCTCCGCTGGGTTATCACCCCGGAAAAGGACGGCTGTGAATTCCTCTCAAGCTGCGTGATCCGGGTCGCACCGGGCGCAAAGGTAAAGCCCGCCCATTCCCATCCCGCTGGGGAAGAGTTCGTCTACATCGTCTCCGGCTCCGGCCGGGTGCTGATCGACGGGGAAGTGGAGCCCGTCTCGGCGGGGAGCGCCATCGTCTTCCCGAAGGGGAAAATCCACATGCTCCAGAACACCGGCGACGTCGAGATGAAAGCGGTCTGCGTTTACGCGCCTGCCGCCGACCCGTCCGGCTACCGGTACCATGAGGACGTCGACATAGACGACTACGCAAAATAATCCACAAAACATTACATTCCCTCCAAAGAAAGGAACAACACAGATGGAAAAGCTTAAAATGTTTATCAACGGCGAGTTCGTAGAGTCGAAGACCGACAAATACTACGACCTCCACAACCCCAGCACCGGCGAAAAGACCGGCGAAGCCCCCTGCTGCACCGTGGACGAGGTCAACGCGGCGATCGCCGCCGCCAAAGCCGCTTTCCCGGGCTGGAGCTCCACCCCGGCGATCAAGCGCTCCCAGATCATGTTCAAGATCCGCGAGCTGATCATCGAGCGGATGGAAGAGCTGACAATGTGCGTCGC
Organism: Oscillospiraceae bacterium; assembly: GCA_022792755.1. Classification (GTDB taxonomy): domain Bacteria; phylum Bacillota; class Clostridia; order Oscillospirales; family Ruminococcaceae; genus Metaruminococcus_A. The sequence goes on from JAAWBP010000132.1 coordinate 9,227, forward strand.
CAAGGAAAACGGCAAGGTCTGGTCTGAGGCTGAGGGCGACGTCCTCAAGGCCAAAGAGGGCACCGAGCTTGCGACCCAGGTTCCTTCCCTGATGATGGGTGAGAGCACGATGGACGCCTCCAAGGGCTTCGACACCGTCCTCTACCGTGAGCCGCTCGGCGTTTTCGCCGGCATCGTCCCGGTCAACTTCCCGGCTATGATCCCCTTCGGCTGGATGACCCCGGTCTGCATCGCGACCGGCAACACCATTGTTCTGAAGGCTGCCAGCCTGACCCCGAAAACTGCGATGATGTTCGCCCAGCTCTACAAGGATGCGGGCGTTCCGGACGGCGTCGTCAACATCGTCACCTGCTCGAGAAACGAGATCGACACCATCTTAGAGCATCCGGACGTCAAAGGGATCACCTTTGTCGGTTCCACCCCGGTCGGGAAGAAGATCTACCAGAAGGCCGCCGCTGCCGGCAAGCGGGTACAGTGCCTGACCCAGGCGAAGAACCACGCGCTGGTGATGTCCGATGCGCCGATCGAGAGAACGGTTGCGGGCGTCATCAACTCGGCATACGGCTGCGCGGGCCAGCGCTGCATGGCGCTCTCCTGCTGCGTCGTCGAAGAGGCGATTGCCGACAAATTCGTCGCTGAGCTGAAAAAACAGGCCGCGCAGATCAAAGTCGGCCCCGCCTATGACAAAACCTCCAAGCTCGGGCCGATCACCTACAAAAAGCATTACGACGAAGTGGTTGCCGACATCGAGAAAGGCGTCAAAGAGGGCGCGACCCTGGTGCTCGACGGAAGAAACTGCAAGGTTGAGGGGTACGAGGACGGCTACTATGTCGGGCCGACCATCTTTGACCATGTGACTGCCGACATGACCATCGGCGACGAAGAGGTCTTCGGGCCGGTGCTCTGCGTTAAGCGGGTCAAGACCTTCGAAGAGGGCTTAAAAGTCATGAACGCGAACCCCTATGCGAACGGTTCGGTCATCTTCACCCAGAACGGCTATTTTGCTCGTGAATTCGTCCGCCACACCGACGGCGGCATGGTTGGCGTCAACGTCGGCATCCCTGTCCCGATCGGCTTCTTCCCCTTCGCGGGCCACAAGGATTCTTTCTTCGGCGATCTCCACTGTCTTGGAAAAGACTCCTACCGCTTCTTCACCGAGAGCAAATGCGTGACCCAGCGGTGGTTTGACGAGGTTGAGATGCAGAACACTGAGGTTTCCACCTGGGACGGCACCATCTAAGCTTCGATCCGGACAGATGACAAAACCCGGGATGAGATTTTTCTCATCCCGGGTTTTCTGTTTTATCTGAAAGAGCGGCAAAAGGGGAGGGAGAAACAGCTTTTCAACGTGCTTCCCCCCGCAGCAATACCGGCAAGCTCAGGGCTTACAGAGCAGTACGAACTCAGTCGGGATCAGGTTGCCGCCGTAATGCCGGAGGTAGAACTGATAGCCCGGATACATCTCGTCGATCATCGCGGGGATCTTCCAAATATCCTCATATCCATGGTAAACACAGACCGCCAGCTTCGGGTGATGCGCCCGGATGGTCCGCTCACAGCCCAGCAAAGCATCCTGCTCCGCCCCCTCGATGTCCATCTTTAAGAAGGTCATGGTCTCTTCGACGTCTTCGTCCAACGGCACGACCTCGACCCGCCGGCCTGCTTCCCCGGACTGGCTGAGCTGGTTGGCGGAAAGGTCGGTCTCACTGTCCGACACGAACATTTCCCCTCTCGTCCGGCCGGCTCCCTTCCGCCTGACCGTGACGTCGTGCAGCTTCATCGCTTCCACATTCCGGCAGAGCTCATCATAACTTTTCTCAGAGATTTCATAGGCGTAAATCTTCCGGTAGCTGGTTCCGTAAACCTGAACATACTGCTGGATCGAGTCGCCGATAAAAGCCCCCACGTCTACCAGGACATCGCCGGCATTCTGCGGGAAGATGTCGGGCTCCCAGTAATCGGGGTAGACCGAGCGGATTTTTGTAAGCTCATTCAAGGCGAGAAACGCCCAGTTTTCCAAGATCGAGCAGAGGGTGTACCTGGAGTGATAATCCTCCAGCCGGCGGTAAAGCCAAAGGAAGTCGTAGCTGTGCTGCTTGAGCACTTCGGCCCGCAGCTCCAGGGTGTTATAGTCGCCCTTTTCAGGATCAAAGGTACCCCAAAGCGGAAAACGCGAAAAATACTCGACAAATCCATCATAAGTTTCCACCGACTGTTCCCGCAGCTTGTTCAGGGCAGCCTTCATCCCGGCCACCAGCTCCTCTTTGCTGTGCGACCAGAGGTGATCCAGAAGCTTTTTGAATTTTGCGTCGAATACGTTTTTCAGCCGGAAAGGGTCGGAAACCTCCCCCATGATCCGGTAAACCGTGCGGAGCCAGTCCTCGTCCGAGAGCGCCGATGCGTCGATCCGCTGATCCAGCGAGCAGTCCAGTTCGCTCTCTAGAGCTTCAGTGAGATGCTGCCGGCCGCTTTTCACCATCTGCCGGAGCTCCTCATTTTCGGTATGCTCCAAATGCGCCAGTGCTTCCTTCATGGTATCCAGAATTTCCAACAGTGATATTTCGATATTTTTATCCATACCGTCTCTCTTCCCATCGACACAGCGAAAGCGGAAAAGCGCAGTTTCGCCCGCCCCTGCCCGAACTCCCGAAAGCAGGAAAATTCCAGCCGATTTTATGTTTTTCTTATCATAAAATATTTTGTATTCCCTGTCAATCCCCCGGGCCCGTGACCGGGCTGGACAATTCGCACCCTAACGTTTTGCCGATCAAAAAGTTTTTAAGCCTGCGAGATACCGGTACAAAAAACAAACACAGCGTACCTTGTGGGTTACAAAGCTATACGTTTATACCACTATTGAAATTTCTCCTCTTTCCCTTTGGATTTCCCGCCGGAATGTGCTATACTGAGATGAGAATCTCCATCCTATCATGAAAGGAAAAGAACCGATCGGGACAAGGGACAGCTGATTGATTCACCCCCGCAGGCTGGATCGGTTCCGGTGATCAATATGGAAATTACGAGAGAAGCAATCCACCGCTATTTTGAAGAACACACCGAAGACCTTTTGAACGACCTCGCCGCAATGGTGGCAGTCGAAAGCGCCCGCGGCCCCGCGCTGCCGGGAAAGCCCTTTGGAGAAGGGCCTGCGCAGGCTCTTGCGCTGGCGGAGCGGCTGATTTCGGAGGCCGGATTTAAGGCGGTGAATCACGACAACTACGTCGTCACCGGCGATATGAATGAGAGTGAAACAATTCTTAACATCCTCGCCCATCTGGATATCGTCCCCGTCGGGACGGGCTGGACCCGCCCGCCGCTCACATTGACCCGGGAGGGGAACGCCCTCTACGGCCGGGGAGCTGCGGACAACAAGGGCCCGGCGATCGCCGTGCTCTACGCCATGAAATGCCTCCGGGAGCTGGGGGCGGAGCTTTCCTCGAACTGCCGGCTGATCCTCGGCGCGGACGAAGAATGCGGCAGCGGCGACCTCCGTTATTATTTCAGCAAGCATACGCCGCCGCGGTACACCGTCACGCCGGACGCGGGCTATCCGATCATCAACACCGAAAAAGGGCGGCTGGAGCTGACGGCGGACGGAAGCTGGAGCCCCGGGACATCCCTTCCACGCCTCCGTGGATTCAAAGGCGGCGTGAAGATCAACGTCGTCCCGGCTGAGGCGGAGGCAGAAATCGAAGGGCTTTCCTCATCTGCGCTCGCCCCTTTCCTCGCCACGGCAGAAAAAGAGACCTGCGCGTCCTTTACGGCGGAGGAACAAAATGGAAAAACCCTGATCCATGTGAAAGGGCAGAGCTCTCACGCCGCCTGGCCGGACACCGGGGTCAACGGCATCACCGCCTTGCTCACCCTCCTTTCCGCCCTGCCTCTTGCGGAGGACCGGCCCCTCCAAGCGCTGAAGGGAATTTCCGCGCTCTTCCCCCACGGGGAGGCCGACGGCCATTCTGCCGGGATCGCCATGTCGGACGAGATCAGCGGGCCGCTGACCATTGCCCTCACTGTGCTGGAGCTCCGGGAGGACGGCCTCCATCTGGAGGCCGACTGCCGCGCCCCGCTCTGCGCAAACGACGGGAATGTCACCGACGTCCTGCGCGAGCGGCTCGGACAGATCGGGCTGACGGCAGGGGAAAACCGGATGCTCCCATCCCACCACACCCCGGCGGATTCCCCTCTCTGCAAGGCGCTCATTGAGATCTACGAGGCTTACACCGGACGAAAAGGGGAGTGCATCGCCATCGGCGGGGGAACCTACGTCCACAACATCGAGGGAGGGGTTGGCTTCGGCTGCGACTTCCCGGAAGACCGCTGCGGCGCGCACGGGCCGGATGAACACGCCTCCCTCAAAAACCTCCTCCTTTCCGGGGAGATGTACGCTCAGCTGATCCTCACCCTCTGCGGCGGGCGGAGTGCCTCCGCCGGCAGACGCGATTCATAGATTGTTCTGAGATTAAGGCTAGCAGCCCGCGAGGCGCCTTTTTCATGTTTTTATCTCGGCCTCCCTCAGGACTGAAACCCGGAGGCTGGTAACGCTTAAGTGTGCGATTGCCAGCAGGGGTACCCTGCCCCGCGAGGCGCGTTATGCCTGCTTTGTTTTAGGTGCTTCGCAAGGGGCGGAAATGCCGGGTGACCCCGGCCTAACAAGTCGCACCCCGACGTTTTACTTGTAATCGGACAGGGATCCCGCGAGGCACATCTTTTGTACAACGCGCCTCGCAGGATTACAGTCTTGAGATTGGTAGAATGTCAGTGTGCGCATTGCCTCGCCTGGGCACAGGCGCGCCGGGTGACCCCGGCTGGACAAACGCGATCCGCAGGCAGAATAAGTAATAACGTTGGGGTGCGAAATTGGCCAGTCCGGCCCGGTCACGGGCCCGGGGGATTGAAAAAGGAGAGAATGAAAATGGGAAAAATCACCATCCAAAAAGACCGCATCGTCTTCACCCGCAAAGATGAGCTCACAGTGCTCGAGCCCTACGGGAAGGACTGCATCCGGTGCCGCTTCACCAGGAACAGCAGGATCCTCGACGAAGGCTGGACCCTTCAGCCGCCCGCCGACAACGTCCATTTTAAAATCACAGGTGATGAGAACGCGGCAACCATCGAAAACGGAATCCTCTCGGTCACCGTGACCGCCGGGGATTATTTCACGGACGGCAAGGTGACCTATACCCGGAAGGGAAAGCAGATCCTTCGCACCAAGCACGAAGGGGATTACGTCAACCGCGCCATCCACACCGAGGGCGACCACTATAAAATCAGCATGATCTTTGAAGCAAACCCGGGCGAGCACCTCTACGGGCTCGGGCAGGAGCAGGAGGACCAGTTCGACCGGAAGGGCAGCACCAGCACCCTCCTCCACTACAACACCAAAACCGCCATGCCGGTGCTCTACTCCTCGCTGGGATACGGCTTTCTCTGGAACAACCCGGCGCCCGGCCGGTGCGAGGCCACCAACAACCACACGATGTGGGTTGCGGACAGCGCCTATCAGGCTGATTATCTGGTCTACGCAGGGGAAACGCCCGCGGATATCCTCAAAAAATACTGCGGCCTCACCGGCTATCCCCCGTGCTTCCCGGAATGGGCGGCGGGCTTCTGGCAGTGCAAGCTCCGCTATGAAAGCCAGGAGGATTTCTTAGAAGTCGCGCGGGAGTACAAAAAGCGCGGGATCCCCGTCTCGGCCATGGTGATCGACTTCTTCCACTGGACGGAACAGGGGGATTGGAAATTCGATCCCGCATTCTGGCCCGACCCGGAGGGGATGTGCCGGGAGCTGGAGGAGCTGGGGATCCACCCCGTCGTCTCGGTCTGGCCGACCATTAACCCCAAAAGCGAAAACTGGGCTGAGATGAGCGAACGCAACCTGCTCATGCGGAACGAGGACGGAACCTATCCGACGCTGGACTTCCACGGGATGCAGACCTCGATCGACCCGATGAACCCCGAAACGGCGGCCTTTGTTTGGGACAAAATCAAGAAAAATTACTACGACAGGGGAATCCGCACCTTTTGGCTAGATAACACCGAGCCGGAGGTGCACCCGGAGAATCCCTCGAATTTCAAATACTACCTTGGAAACGGCGCCCAGACGGCGCTGCTCTACCCCTACTACTACACCAAGCTGGTTTATGACGGCCTGAAGGCCGCGGGGGAAACGGAGCCGATCAGCTTGGCGCGGGCCGCCTTCCCCGGGAGCCAGAAATTCGGGACGGTCGTCTGGAACGGGGACGTCGATTCCACCTTTGAAGCGCTCCGGATGAGCGTGAAATCCGGCCTGTCGATGGGGATGTGCGGGATTCCCTGGTGGAACAGCGACATCGGCGGCTTCTTCAAGGCGGACACTGAGTCGGATTATTTCCGGGAGCTGATCGTCCGCTGGTTCCAATTCGGACTCTTCTGCCCGGTCATGCGTCTGCACGGCATCCGCAAGCAGCCGGCGGGCCATGTCGACCGCCATCCCGGCATCATCGAGCCGAGCGGCGGGGACAACGAGCTCTGGAGCTTCGGCGAGAAAAATTACCCGATCCTCAAAAACCTCGTCGAACTGCGGGAACGGCTGCGCCCCTACATCATGAAGTACATGCGGATTTCGAGCGAGACCGGCGCACCAATTATGCGGCCGATGTTCTGGGATTACCCGGACGACGAAGCCTGCTACACGCTGGAGGATCAGTATTTCTTCGGGGAGGAGATCCTCTTTGCGCCGATCGTAAACGAGGGGCAGACCGAACGGAGCGTTTACCTTCCGGAAGGGGAGTGGATCAACGTCAACGACCGGAAGGAGTACCGTGGCCGGCGGATCGTCTCCTGCCATGCGAAGATCGACAAATTCATCGCCTTCGTGAAAAAGGGAAGCGCCGTTTTGTCGGCGTTTTAAGGGAAAAACGGCGCGCCGGCACATCCCCTGCGCCGGATGAAATTCTACAGAAAGGGGCGGTGCCGGGGGAAGCTTTCTTATCCGCCTTCGATCCCCGGTGCCGCACAATTAGAGAACGATGTTGATTACAGAGAGCAGGATTGCCGTCCGTTACGCCGAAACCGACCAGATGGGGGTGGTGCATCACGCCGTCTACCCGGTCTGGTACGAAGTCGCCCGCACCGATTATGTGGCACAGGCGCTGGGGCTCAGCTATGCCGAAATGGAGCGGATGGGGGTGATGACCCCGTTGTCGGAGCTTTGCTGCCATTACGCCGGTTCCGCCCGGTATGGGGAGGAGATCCTCGTCCGGGTCTGGGTTTCCCGGCTGACCCCGGCGCGGATCGAATTTTGTTACGCCCTCCACAGAGAAGGGGAGGAGAAGCCCTTCCACACCGGGACGACCCTGCACGGCTGGGTCGACACCAAGACCTTCCGCCCCCTCAACATGAAGAAGAAATACCCGGCGCTCTACGAAAAAATCGAAGCGCTGGCAGAATGAAAGGCGCGCCGGTACACCTTTCCGCCATTCAAACCAACCAGTGCAATAAACCCCCGCCCCGCAGCGCATCAAAACGCTTGCAGGGCAGGGGTTCTTTTTGTATTGGCATTGTCGTCTAGCGGCAGCAGGAGAAGAGCGCTTCGACGAACTCCGCCCGTCTGACTGAGGTGACCCAGCGGACATTCGGCGGGCCGCCGGGTTTCCTGACGCATTCCCCGATCCGCTCCCCGGAGGTGACGACCTCGAGGGAGAGCGCCTCCGCCCCCGGAAAAAGGGAGGGCTCGGCTTCATAGAGGACTGCGGAGGCATCGTGAACCGGTGTTCCCGGCAGGCCGGTCTTTTTATAAGAGGCGGCGTAAAACGCCATCAGGTCGCCCACCATCCCGCCGTGCTTTGTGCCGAGCCCGCCGAAGGCCCGGATTTCTTCATCGGCCAGATAAGCCTGATGGGTCACATCCAGGCCGAGGAGGTGGATCGGGACGCCGGCGCAGAGCACTGCCTGGGCCGCGTCGGGGTCGGCGCAGAAGTTGAATTCGGCATAGGGGGTGACGTTCCCGCCCGAAAGGGAGCCGCCCATGATCGTGATATGGTCGATCTTTTCCTTCACCCCGGGCTCCCGGGCAAAGAGCTCCGCCAGATTGGTGAGCGGCCCGGTGGCAATCAGCACAGCGGGCTCCTCTGCGGCGGTCAGGGAATCGCACAGGAATTCGGCTGCGGGGCGCGGGTCTCCCGGCAGAAGGGAATTCCCTGCCCGCATCCCGGCGAGGCCATCCTCCCCGTGGACGTCCCCGGCGGTCAGCGGGGGCCGCCGCAGCGGCCTGTCCGCGCCGCGGGCGACAGGGGCCTGCAATCCCAGATAGGCACCGATCCGCCGTGCGTTCCGAAAGGTTTTTTCGCCGGTCTGGTTCCCGGCGGCGGTGGTGATCCCGCGCAGGGAAAAGGCATCGGGGCGGGAGGCGAGCACCATGAGGGCGATCGCATCGTCCAGCCCCGGGTCGCAGTCGATCCAAACCTGTTTCGCCATCTCGTTCCTCCTCCATTCTCTCCTGTCTGCACCCAAACCGAATCAACGCGGCCGGGTGATCCCGGCTGAACAGTCGCGATTCACAGGCAGTGCGAGTAACAACGTTCATTTCCCGCGAGGTGTTTTTATCATAATAATTTGTAAAATGCATCTCGCAGGACGCTCACCGAAAGGCTGGTAAAGCGTTCGGGTGCGAATCACCTGCGGCGGTTCGCCGCCCCGCAAGGCGCGTTTGTCTTTCATATCATGTACCTCGCAGGATAACCACTTAAAGATTGATAAAGCGTTTGGGTGCGAATTGCCCGCAGGGGTACCCTGCCCCGCGAGACACATCCTACCGTTTTATCTCAGGCAGACCACAGGGCGGAATGCTTCCGCTGTCAATTCGCGATCCGCAGGCGGTGCGAATAACAACGTTCATTTCCCGCGAAGCATATTGATTCGCAAATGTGGCTCGCAGGTCTATTACTCGAAAGCCAACAAAACGTCGGGGTGCGAAATTGTCCTGCCCGGTCACGGGCGCGGAATGCTTCCGCTGTCAATCGCGATTCACAGGTGAAATAAGACTTGTAAATCCGTAACCCGCGAGGTAGGCTGTGGTTATTATTCTGTTTCAGGCATCTCGCAGGATGGTCACTCGATTGCTGGTAAAACATCAGTGTGCGGCTTGTCCTGCCGGGGTCACCCGGTGCGGGATTATTTTTGTTGTTCCAGCGCCGCATCCACCTCGGCCCGCAGCGGGATCGAAGGCGCAGCCCCTTCCCGGGAGACCGCGAGGGCAGCGGCCATCGACGCGAGCCGAAGAGCGCTTTCCACCGGCTGCCCCTCGAGCATCCCGGCGATGTAGTAGCCGGTGAAGGTATCCCCTGCCGCGGTGGTGTCTATGACCGGCATCTCGAATATCCCGTGAGAGGCCGAATGGCTTGCATCCTTGTAAAGCACCCCCTGCTTTCCGAGCGTCAGGACGACGTGGCTCTTCGGGTACTGCTCGAGGATCGCGTCCGCCATCCGTTTCGGGTCGGAAGTACCGCTGACTGCCTCTCCCTCCACCTCGTTGAGCAGGAAGGTGTCCACGGCGGAAAGATCGCAGCTGTCAAGATGTTCGTCAAAGGGGGAAGGGTTGAGGATGATCTTCATCCCGCGCTCCCGCGCAATTTTGATGATCTCGCCGAGGCTGCTGATCTCGTTTTGAAGGAGGATGTAATCCCCCTCTTCGAAATAGCAGAGGACATTCCCGGCAAAGATCGGGGTAACCGCCCGGTTGGAGCCGGGGAAGAGGAAGATGCTGTTCTGCCCGCTGTCGTCCACCTGGATGATCGCCTGCCCGTTTTCCACCTTCGCCGTTTCGATCAGGCTGACGTCCACCCCGTTTTCCCGCAGAAATTCCTTTAAAGGGGCCCCGTCGGTTCCGACCAGGCCAGCGTGGTAAACCTTTGCTCCCGCCCGCGCGAGGGCGACGGACTGGTTGAGGCCCTTCCCGCCGAAAAATGTGGTGAGGCTGTGGGCAGTGATGGTCTCGCCCGGTTTGACGATGCCGGGTACGCGGTAGACCTTGTCGTAATTCATAGAGCCAAAATTGATGAGTTTCATCTGGGAATCACCTCGTTTTAAAGTAATCGGAAGGCCGCCGGACTGTGCTTCCGCCCGTTGGTGTTTTTGGCGGCAGAAATAACCGGGAGCCGTATCTCCTCACATCAGCCGAAAGATATCTTTAGCATAACACAAACAATCCCGTTTGTAAATTCATCCGGGGAAATTGCCCCGGCCCGAAGCGGCTTTTCTGGCGGCGGTTCTCTCTTGAATTGTGCCCTGCCCTGTGGTAGAATATCCGCAGAACGCCCTCGACCGGAGCAGGCGAGGCTTTTCGGGTTCGAATCCCCAGCGTTTTTCCGAATCTCAAAAACCCCGCCGCCTTTGCCCGCCGGAAGCGAACCAACCTGTCTATAAACGGCGGAGACGCCGGATAAAATGGAGGAATTTTTTATGAAACACGACCTGCTGCACGGGTTCCGGCTCGGGAAGATGGAACGCGGCTTAGACATCCACGGTGTGGAAGTGCGCCAGCACGGCGAGGTGATCGCCGCGCATCACTGGCGGGAGCAGTACCGCGAATGCGTTTTTTCGGTCAGCAAAAGCTTTACCTCGATGGCGCTCGGCTTTGCACTGGAGGAAGGGCTCTTCTCCCTCGACGACAAGATCATCGGCCTTTTCCCGGAAAAGCTCCCGGCGCATCCGGACGAAAAGCTCGGGGCGCTTACCCTGCGCCACAGCATGATGATGGCGAACGGCCACGCCGAATGCCCGATCTTTAAGGCGCGGAAGGAAAACCCGACCTGCGAGGACTGGCTCGCCGACATTTTGAGCCAGCCGCTCGCCTACGAGCCGGGTTCCCATTTCCTTTACAGCAACATCAGCGGGTATTTCGTCTCGGCGGCCATCCAGAAAAAGACGGGGCAGACCCTGCGGGATTACCTGATCCCCCGCCTGTTCGAGCCGCTCCACATCTTCAACCCCCAATGGGAATCCTGCCCGAAGGGGATCAACCTCGGCGCGTCGGGGCTCTACCTGAAAACCGAGGAGCTCTCCCGGTTCGGGCAGCTCCTGCTCGACCGCGGGCAGTACGAGGGGCGGCAGGTGGTCCCCGCGGCTTATATCGACCTCGCGTCCGCCCGGCTGATCGACAATGACAACGGTTCGACCTCCGACCCGGAGGCAATTTCCGGCTACGGCTTCCAGTTCTGGAGAAACACGATCCCGAACTCCTACCGGGCCGACGGGCTTTACGGACAGTACATCGTCGTCCTCCCCGACTGCGATGCGGTGGTCACCGTGACCTCCCATGTGGAGAAGAACCAGCACGACATCCTCCGGCTGATCTGGGACGAGATCCTCCCCGAGCTCGAACAGCAAAAATAAAAGCGATGCGGTCTGTGGCCAGGCCGGCCACAGGCCGCATCGGGGCAGGGTGCCCCTGCGGGCAATCCGCACCCCACGCTTTTACCAATCTTTGGGTTTCAGTCCTGCGAGGTGCATTTTACAAATACGTACCGTGCAGGGCAGGACAACTTCGCACACTGGCGTTCTGCCGATTTTCGAGTAATAGACCTGCGAGACGTGTTGTACAAGCTGCGCGCCTCGCGGGGCAGGGAACCCCTGCCGTCAGTTCGCACACTGGCGTTCTGCCAGTCTCCAGATTGTAATCCTGCGAGGTGCGTTGCATGAAAGCTAAACGCGTCTCGCGGGGCAGGGAGCCCCTGCTGGCAGTTCGCGCCCCAATGCTTTACCAATTTTCAGGTTCTCATCCCGCAAGATGCTAAGATAAAATAAGTGCAACGCGTCTCGCGGGTTTCCGGTTTGCAGGTCTGTACTACCTACGAATCGCGTCTGTCCTGCCCGGCCACGGGCTGCTCAATCCGGATCGCTCCCCGCTCCTGGGCGCAGAGTTCCTTGTACCGGGCCCGGACTTCGCTCTCCCGGGGGATCCCGCGGGCATTTTCCGGGTCTTCGCCGTAGACCGTCCGGGTGACGACCATCGAGCCGGGTTTTAAAAACTCCTCGTCGAGGTAATCGTAATAGGTTCCGGGGGTGATGATCCCGTTGAGCTTGACGATGGCTGTCCCCGCCGAGCTCAGGGCCGCATCCACCAGCTGGACGCAGTTGGTGGAGAGGACGAAATAGGACTTGAACCGCCCGGAGCGGAACTTGTAAAATTCGGCGCCAGTGTAGTAGAAAAGCCTGCTCGCGTAGTCCGGATAGTAATCCAACGGCTTTGCCTTCCCTTCCCTTGAATCGGCTTCATAGGGGGATTCCCAGCGGTATAGGGGCTCCGTCAGCTCCTCCATCCGCCTGCGGAATCCCTCTTTCTGTTCCTCCGTCAGCCGGAGCCCGAAGCCGAACAGCGTCTTTTTGCTGTACCGTGTGACAAAGGGGATATAATCCTCTTTGGAGGTGTAGAACAAAACGCCGTCCCCAGTTCCCTCGAACAGCTTCCGGGAGTACTCGTCGTAATTCCCGTAGGAGATCACCCGCCCCTCAAAATAGAAGTCGCAGTGGCCCATCGCGCCTGTGCCGCCCTCCGTCACATGGATGAAAACCTCCAGGTCGGGCGGCTCGGAAAGCGCCTCTTTTTCTTTGTATTCCGTCCACTGGAGGGCCGGCCCGGCCTCCTCCGGATTCTCGGCAAAATAGCGGTTCATCCGCTTGAGAACCCGGTGCGGGATCAGCATGACGACAAAGACCGGAAGGGAGATCCGGATTCTCCGTTTAAACCGGCTCTTTGCCTTGGCCGGAATGACGGAGTGGATGTATTCGATGAGGTTGAAGCTGCCCAGCAGGATGCCGTAAACCCCGATGATGATCAGGATCGAGTCGACCGAAAAAAGCGGGGTGAAGAGCAGCAGGATGCCGAAGGTCAGGAAAAACAGGCAGTCGAAGAGGTCGGCCGCCCGCCCCTTGACCCGGTTCTTGGCAAAGAGGATGAAGTTGACCAGCTTTGCGGCGCCGTTGATCAGGACATAAAAGGCAAAAAGGAAACCGAACAGGACGACCTGGACGTCGGGCAGAAACCAAATGGCCACGCCGACAGCAACCGAAATCAGCGCGCCGCTGAGGGTGATCCGCTTCCCGCCCAGCTCCTTCCGGCGCAGGAGGAGCATCACCAGCATGGCGGCGCCGCTGACGACTGAAACCAGCCCCGTGAGCTGAAGGGCCAGCCTTAGAAAGCTGGTCTTCCAGCAAAGGATCACAATCCCCAGGGCAATCAAAACAAGCCCCGGCAGGAGCCGATCCAAAACCGGTGTGAATTTCTTCCGCATAAAACCGCCCTTCCATCTGCCGTCCGGAAAGGCCGCAAGCGGCTGCCCTTCCCCGGGATCGCCCTTTCTTCCTCTATTTGGCCCTGCCCTGTTTTGGTCTGAACACTCAGGCCGGCCGACCGTTGTCTTAGTAGTATAGCACCAATTCTTTCAGGATACAAGCCACGCGGAGTGCACCCGTGACTGGGCTGGACAATTCGCACCCCAAGGTTTTGTCTGTTTTTAGGTTATTGTCCTGCGAGGCGCGTTGTACAAAACATGTATCTCGCGGGTTACCAGCGTTGTTATTTTGTCTGCCTGTGGATCGCGATTGGCAGCGGAGGCAC
>JAAWBP010000133.1 GCA_022792755.1 Oscillospiraceae bacterium
CCGCATTCCGAGCCCGAGAACGCAGCCAGCACGTCTTTTCTGACGTTCTGGGGCGTGTTTGCCCTTGTCAATCGAGGGTAGGATACACCAACGAAAAAACCGCACGGCCAGGCCATGCGGTACAAAACGAAACGCTGTTATTTCACGTTCAATCTTCCTACGATGGCATTATCCACATCAGGTCAAAGGGTCACAAGCGGAACCACGCTCGTTCTCAGCCACAATTTCATGCAGCACCCCCGATTTCGTTCGTACTATATCACATTTTGTCCCAGGCTGTCAATAAAGGTTTACCCTATTTGCCTTTGCCAAATTGGGTTTCTGGAAGGTCTTCGCCCTGAGCGGGGATTTTTTGAGGAATCCGCTTGACATTTTTTGCATCGCTTGCTATAATAGAAAAGCTGAAATGCGAGTGTGCTGGAATCGGCAGACAGGCACGTTTGAGGGGCGTGTGTCTTTGGCGTACGGGTTCAAGTCCCGTCACTCGCACCAGACTGAGTCTGGACGCAATTCGCGTTCAGACTCTTTTCTTTGCCTAGGAACCGAAATATGCACTTCGACCATCGTCTTTTTGGCACCCTCATCGCAGCGACAATCCACTGCAGATCAATCGCGCACTGTTATGGTGCGTGATTTTTTCATGATCTTCTGCATGAAAAGACGGATTTTCTGTAGCTTTATTCCGTCAGGAGAGGCTTGAAAACCGCCCTGGTGGGAAGCTTTTAAGAATAATCGAACGACTGCCTCCACTCGAAAAGGATCAAAAGAGAGCGGGAAATGAGGGCTACTTTCAGAAAAACAATTTAAAAAGACAACATCAGTCCTTTTTATTGGACTGTTTGCGGTTTATCATCATAACATAAGCTCCCCTGTTGTACCCTAAATGAATGATGAATAAAGGAATGGCGAGTAAGATGAACGGGAACAAAGCTGATTCATATAAAAAGCTGTGGATCAACAACCGAAGATATCTGGGAAACAAATACAAGCTGCTTGACTTCATCAAACAGGTCGTAAAGGATGAATGCCGCGGGATCGAGACCGTCGCAGATATTTTTTCAGGAACCGGGGCGGTGGCTTCTGCCTTTTCCGACAGACGGTTAATCACAAACGACCTCATGTACAGCAGCTATATCTGCAATTTAGCCTGGTTCGGCAGCCAAAAATACGATCCCGGCAAAATGATCGATTTCATCGCCCGGTATAACGCCTCCTCGCCCAAACGAGAAAACTACATGTCGAAGAATTTTTCCGGCACCTTCTTCAGCCGCAGCGACTGCATGAAAATCGGATTCATCAGAAACGACATCGACAAAAGCTTCCGGGCGGGAGCGATCAACGATAGGGAACGCGCCCTGCTGATCACCTCGCTGTTATATGCGATGGACAAAATTGCCAACACCTGCGGCCACTACGATGCCTACATCCAAGGGGCGGTTTATGAAAAAGAGCTCGAGCTTTCCGTCCCGCAGGCTTCCAACAGCAACCACCCCGGCAACGTCTGCTATAACACCGATGCAAACAAGCTGGTGAAAAAGATAACGGCCGACCTGGTTTACATCGACCCGCCGTATAATTCCAGGCAGTACTGCGACGCCTACCATCTCCTCGAAAATGTGGCGGGATGGAAAAAGCCGAAGGTTTACGGGGTTGCCAAAAAGATGGACAGAAAGCGGTTAAAAAGCGATTACTGCACCATGAAGGCGCCGGAAGCGTTTGAGCAGTTGATTAAAGACATAAAAAGCAGATACATTTTGTTTTCCTACAACAACATGGCCGCCAAAGGAAACGACCGCTCAAACGCCAAAATTTCGGACGGCGACATTATGAGGATTCTCAAAGCTAAAGGAGATGTAAAGGTATTCTCCGAAAGCTACAAGGCATTTTCGACCGGCAAAACGAACTTGCCCGAACACGAAGAAAGGCTGTTTCTGTGTACCTGTTATGATAATAACAAGTGATTTTGTACAATCCCCACTGAATTATACAGGTGGTAAATTCAAACTGCTACCCCAAATCGTTCCGTTTTTCCCCGGCCGGATCGACACCTTTGTAGATTTGTTCTGCGGCGGGGGGAACGTTGGGGTCAACATTCCCTGCCGCCATTTGATTTTAAACGACCTGGATCAAAATTTATCACGCCTGTTCCACACCTTAAAAGAACAGGACAAGGCCGCTACCTTTGAATGCATTTTCCGGATCATAGAGCGGTATGGGCTTTCGGACACGGACAAAAACGGATACGAATTTTACCACTGCGACAGCTCGAAGGGGTTGGCCGGCTATAATAAAGCCCCCTACCTGGAGCTGAGGCATGACTTCAACGAAAAACAGTACAGCGGTGCTTCCCGCGACCTGGCGCTTTACACATTAATGGTCTACTCTTTTAACAATCAACTTCGGTTCAACAGCCGCGGGGAGTTCAATCTGCCTGTCGGAAAACGGGACTTTAACGCCAGCATGCAGAAAAAGCTGTCGGATTTTATCGATAAGCTCCAGTCGGCCTCTTGTTCTTTTACCAGCCTGGATTTCAGGGCGTTCGATTGTTCTGCGCTGGGGCAAAACGATTTCGTTTACATGGATCCGCCCTACCTGATCACCTGCGCGACCTATAATGAAAAAGGGGGATGGAGCGAACGGCACGAAAGGGAACTGCTGCATTTTATCGACCGTTTGGATCAAAACGGCATCCGCTTCGCCCTGTCGAACGTGCTGAGGAGTAAGGGGAGGGAAAACGCCGTTTTAATCGATTGGCTGGACAGGAACGCAGGCCGCTGCCAGGTAAAACACCTGAATTATCACTATTCCAATTCAAACTACCAGACAAAAGACCGGACAAAAAACAGCGAGGAAGTTTTAATCGTCAACTATTAGGAGGATCTGCGATGGATTTACTTTGGAGTGCTTCGACAACAATGCGCAATCCTGAACGGGCGTATCCGTTCCTCAAAACCGCAAGCGAAATCGAAAACCGCGTTTGGGACGACGAAACCCAGATGGTTTACCAAAGCCTGCTGATTAAAAACCGCTGCTATACGCCGACCAAGCAGCATTTAAGCCAACGTCAAATCGACCTTTTAAACGATCTGACTTATGAGCTGTCGTACGACGAGGCGCGGGATATTTTTGACAGCAAGGAGTATGTAGATGCCCCTATGCGTGGGAGGACTTCCCTCGACCCTCTCGAAAAGCTGGGCCTGGTCTCTTTGGAATATGACCGGGAAACCTGTGCCCACCGGGTCAAAATCACCGAGCTGGGCAGGTCGTTTCTCGAAAACAAGGTCGATTTAGAGGCCGTTGTTTTTTCGAACTTGCTGAAATTCCAATACCCCAACCCGCTGAGCAGTGACTGCAGGAACTATAACACCAAGCCATTTATCAACACCCTCAGGCTGATCAAGAGGGTCAACGAGCTCTGCGCCCGGCGCGGGGAAAAGGCGAAAGGGGTTTCTAAAGACGAATTCGGCATCTTCGTGCTCTCCGTCAAGTCCTATCGGGAGGTCGAACAGAAAGCCGAACAGCTTTTAGAATACCGGCATACCATGCGGGCGCTGCCGTCGGACACCGACCGCGAGGCGTTTAGAACCGCCTTTGTCCAGGAATATCTCCGCACCTTTGTCGAGCCGGTAAACAACACCCGGGAATACGCCGACAACATCATCCGCTATCTGCGGCTGACAAAGTACATCTATATCCGCGGGGGCGGGTATTACGTCGATCTGGAACCCCGCAGGATGGTGGAGATCAACGCCCTGCTGGAGCATGACAACGGTTCGGCTCAAGAATTCACTCTGGAAGGGTACAAAAGATACATTGCCGACTACCATGCCTATGCCCTGCCGTTTGAAACACTTGAAACGCTTTCAAAAATCGCCCGTGATATTGCCGGTGAAATCCATTCGCTTGAGGCTTTGTTGGGCGAGGAGCCCACCGCCTATTCCCTGGCCGCGGACATCGAAGGCTTGAAGCGGCAGATTGAAGCGCTGAGGAGAGATAGGGCGAGGCTTCAGAATCTCAAGCTGAAAGCGGATTACCAGAAGGCGGAGCAGATCGATGAAGCCATCACCGCGCTTTCCAACATTCGGAAGCTCGGGATGAAGCCCTCGGTCGCCCTGGAAAAGTGGACTAACATCGCGCTGAATATCATCGGCGATGCGCTTCTCATCAAGCCGAACGCGCCGTTAGGGGACGATAATGAGCCCACCTTTACCGCGCCGGCGGGCGTCCCCGACATCGAATGCTACTACGACGGCTTTGGGGCGATCTGCGAGGTCACCATGCTCACGGGCAGAGACCAGTGGTTTAACGAAGGCCAGCCGGTTATGCGGCATCTGCGCAGCTTTGAGGATGCAAACAGCACCGTGCCGAACTACTGCCTCTTCATCGCGCCCTCCCTCCATACGGACACCTTGAACACCTTCTGGATCGCTGTGAAATACGAATACCAGGGGAAACGGCAAAAAATGATCCCCCTTACGATTTCGCAGCTGATCGAAATCCTAAGAGGGATCAAAAAGGCCAGGGAAAACGACAGGCGGGTTTCAAAGGACGACATGCTAACGCTCTATGAAGCCTGTGTAGAAATCGACGCCCTGCCTGATTCCACCAAGTGGAACGCCCACATTACGAAAGCGATCCGGGACTGGCAGTCCCGGATCGCCTGCTGATCTTAAAATCAGGCACCGCCGCCCTACCAGAGGTAATCCTTGAGCAGCCGGAAGCGTTCAACCGATGCGCCGGTGATTGTCTCGTGGCCGAAGTACCGGTAAACGCGGATTTCCTTCTTGCAGGCCATATGGTTATAGGCGGCAAAGACGGTGGAAGGCGGGGTAATCAAATCGACCAGGCCGGTGAAGACGACCGTATCGCAGCTGATATTCGGTGCGTGGTTCATCAGGTCGAAATAGCTCAGGGTTTTCATCGCCCGTTCTTCGACAGCCGGGTCGGGGTTTTGGCGGAAATACTGGTTGATCTCGAGGTAGGGATCCTGCTGCGCCAGATCGATCGCCCGGCGGAAATGGCATAAATACGGGTAGTTGACGACGGCAGCGGACGGAATGTCTGTCAGCGCGGCGGCGGCAAGCGACAAAGCGCCGCCCTGGCTCCCCCCTGTGACGGCGATTTTCGCCCGGTCGACGCAATCCATTGAAGTGACGATTTCCAGAAGGCGAACAGCGTCCATATAAACCGCGCGGTAATAGTAGGTTTCCGGGGATTCAATCCCCTTGGTCATCCATCCAACGGCGTGACCGCTCGCGGACGGAAGGGGGTCTTCGCTGCCGCCCTGCTGCCCGCGAACCAGAAGCTGTGCCGACACATAGCCGTGGAAGGCGCCGAGAACCGTCTCCTCCAAAGCACTGCAGCCCCAGTTATATCCGTGATAGCTGACAAGGCCGGAGAAAGGGCCTTCCCCAACGGGTTTGGCAAAATAAGCGCTGATCCGGGCGCCGTGCATCCCCTCGAAGCTGAGCTCGTACAGCTCGATGTTTTTGGCGGGATAAGGAAGCGGCGTTAAGGAATACTCCATCGGCACTTTTGCAAGCTCCTGCTTGGTCTCCGCCCAAAACGTGTCGAAATCCTCCTGCCGGGTCAGCTCGGGTTTGTATTGTTGCAGTTCTTCTAATGGAAGGTCATATGGCTGTGCCATGCTTATCAATTCCTTTCGATGCGGTTTCCGTTCGGTTTGACTTTTAAAGATCAACAGCTGGAAAGAAAATGCAAATATACCAATCGTATATTTAGATCAATCAAAACAAATTGGACTTGCTTTAATATTGGAGGAGCTGGTTGGCGGTTTGATTTTGCCGCTCGAGGCGGGCAGTGTGGAGCAGGAACTGGTAGATCGGACGCAGCACCTGAAAATCGGCGATCAGCTTTTCCACAAGCCGGTCGGAAAAGAGGATGCTGAAATCCCGGCTTTCCGCAGTAAAGCTGATCCCGCGGCGTTCGAGCCAGTCCCGGAGCTTCGGCAGCTGCTCCGGATAACGAGGGCGTTTGAAGCAGTCCCCCTCCATCCGGAACACCTTCTGCCCTTCATAGGCGCGCCGGGCTTTGCGGAAGACCTTGTCGTCTTCCAAAATCAAACTGCGCATGGTGTTCATGTAGCTGGCGGAAGCGTGGTAAAACCCGGTTCCGTAGTTGAAATTATTACAGTTGATCTCGAAATAAATGCCAGGGACTTCGGTTCCATGCATCTTCCCCTCTTTAAAGATAATCCACATGACATCACGGTAAAGGGATTTATCGTGGGAATAGCGGGTGTCTCTGCGGATCCGGCAGATTGTCTTGTCCACCTGCGGTTCCGTGGTAAAACCGGGGTCGATCTCGAGCATGGAAGGGGTGAGTGCGGCCACGAGCTCCCGCAGAGGCTCCAGAACGAACCGGTTGTAATCCGCCTTATGTTCCTCAAACCACGCCCTGCTGTCGTGCATGTGGTTTTCAAAAAGAAAGTCCAGGGTTTGTTTCGAAAACATAAAAAGGCGCCTCCAAAGTCATTTTTTGATGCATCTTTTGAGCAAACGCAGCGGGGAGCCCCCGCAGGCAAACGCGGCCCGTGGCCGGACAGGACGATTCGCGCACAAAAGTGATTCAAGCTTTAAGGCTTGTGTCTCGCGAGGTGCGCCGTATTTACTTTATTCTGCTCGCCTCACAGGACAAAAACCTGGGTACCGGTAAAACGTTCGGGTGCGAAATACCAGCGGGGGCTCCCCGCCCTACCATTATGACTGCCTTTAAGGGTACTTGCGTACCACCTTGATTCTACAACATTCATCAGGGGTTGTCAAAC
>JAAWBP010000134.1 GCA_022792755.1 Oscillospiraceae bacterium
AAATTGCCCCGCCTGGGCACAGGCCCGCAGGGGTACCCTGCCCTTGTCAATTGAGGGTACTGCCTTTTCAACAAATCCATGTGGTCTTAGACAGCACCGGTTTAAAATTTGTATATTTATTTAAATTTAAACAAATAGTATTTTTTATTTAGAAACAACAGCACTGAACAAAGAAAGGAGCGCTGCAAGTGGAACCGCTGCTGGAAGTAAAAAATTTAAAAATTGAATTTACGACCGAGCGGGGCGTGATCCAGGCGGTGCGCGGCGTCTCCTTTTCGGTCAATCCCGGGGAAACGCTCGCCCTTGTGGGGGAGAGCGGCTGTGGGAAATCGGTGATCTGCAAGAGCATCCTCGGCGTCCTTCACAGCCGCGGACGGATCACCGAAGGGGAGATTCTGTTTGAAGGAAGATGTATTTCCAAGCTGGGAGAGCGAGGGCTCGCCGCCATCCGCGGGAAGGAAATCGGGATGGTGTTCCAGAATCCGGCCGCCGTCCTTGACCCAACCCTCCCCATTGGAAAGCAGCTGGCGGAAGCGGTTCGGGCACACACCAGGTTGTCCCGGCAGGCATGTAACGCCCGGGTGCTGGAGCTGCTGTCGATGGTCGGGATCGACCGGCCGGAGGAGCGGATTTACAGCTATCCTCAAGAATTTTCAGGCGGGATGCTCCAGCGCGTGGTGATCGCCATCGCACTGGCGGAAAGCCCCAAGCTTTTGATCGCGGACGAGCCGACCACCGCGCTCGATGTCACTGTGCAGGCGCATATTTTAAAGCTGCTCGCCGACTTGCAGAAAAAAACCGGCATCGCCATCCTTTTTATCTCCCACGACCTCGGCGTGGTTGCACAGGTCGCCGACCGGGTCGCTATCCTCTACGCGGGGAAAGTGGTCGAAAGCGGAACTGCGGAAGAGGTGTACACCGACCCGCGCCATCCGTACACCTGGGGGCTGTTCCGCTCCCTCCCCTGCGCGGCGTCCGGCGGGCCGCTCACCCCCATTCCCGGGCAGGTGCCGGACCTGCTCTGCCCGCCCAGGGGCGATGCATTTGCCCCGCGGAACGAATACGCGCTGGCGGTCGACTTCGAAGAAGAGCCTCCCTTTTTCCACGTAGAAGGTTCCCATTACGCCGCCACCTGGCTGCTCCACCCCGACGCCCCAAAAATCGAGCCGCCTGTCCGAATTGAAAAAGGAGAGGTGCTGACCAATGGATGACACGATCCTTCGGGTGGATAATCTCTCCAAGGTTTTCCATCCCGCACACGGGCAGCCCGTCCAGGCGCTGAAAGAGGTTTCCTTCCAGATCCGGCGGGGGGAGATTTTCTCGCTGGTCGGGGAGAGCGGCTCCGGGAAATCCACGACCGGGCGGTGCGTCATCGGGCTGGAGTCCCCTTCCTCCGGAACAATTTCCTTTTCGGGCAGGCAGATGCAGATCATTTTCCAGGATGCAGTCTCCGCCCTCAGCCCCCGTTTAACCATCGGCCAAAGCGTGATGGAGCCGCTCAATATCCACAGAATCGGCAGCCGCTCCTCCCGCAAAAAGAAGGCGTTCGAACTGCTCCGGCTGGTTAGGCTGGATGAAAGCAGCTTTTACCGCCTCCCCTCCGATTATTCGGGGGGGCAGCAGCAACGCGCCTGCATTGCGCGGGCGCTGGCTTTAGAGCCGGATCTCATCATCGCGGACGAACCGGTCGCCTCGCTCGACGTCTCGATCCAAGCGCAGATCATCGGTCTATTTCAGAAGCTCAGGCAGGAGCGGGGCACCGCCTTCCTTTTCATTGCGCATGACCTGTCCTTGGTGCGCCGGATCAGCAATACCATCGGCGTGATGAGGGGCGGCGTTTTGGTCGAAATCGGGCCGGCAGAGCAGGTGTACCGGCATCCCGCACACCCCTATACCCAGTCGCTGATCCGCGCTATCCCCCTCCCCGACCCCACACTGCGGCGGCGGAGTGCCTCCGCGCCGGGTGATCCCGGCTAAACAATGCGCGATCCGCAGATGGTACAAATAACAATGTTGGTAACCCGCGAGGCAGGTAGTTTGCATAAGGAGCCTCGCAGGGCCGGGTGATCCCGGCTAAACAATGCGCGATCCACAGATGGTACAAATAACAATGTTGGTAACCCGCGAGGCGCGTTGCAGGTCAATCACTTTTTGGCCGGCAAAACGTTTAAGTGCGAATTACCGGCGGGGGTTCCCCGCCGCGGTTGTCCGGCCCAGGCCCGGACGCGGAAGTATTCCGCCGGTCAATCAAGGATCATTTCAGCCGACAAAAAGCTATGGCTGGCCCGTAATCGGGCTGCCGGTATTTTTCCGCCTTTTTTTCATACAGTCAGGCGGCCTGCCCGTCTTCCGGTGATGCTCCATGCAAGCGCGGCAATCCCCATGGCGGGCGCAAGCGGTTCGGGGACAATGGCAAGTTCTTTTTTCACAGTTTGGATTTTGATCCATTTCATTTTTCCTTTCAGACAATCGATCTCCTCCATCCCCTCAAAAGCCATTCCGTTAAAACGCCTGAAAAGTCAAATAAAATTATGCGGATTGCGGCTTTACTTTTTTGCCCAGACTGCTTATAATAGTTGGTTGAAGGCAAAAGCTCAGCGCTGAGAAAACCGGCCAACTGAAAAAGCACGGCTGTTTCAGCGCCTTTTACCCATACCAGTGAACAACGAGAAGAAAGGAATGATACCAAGCACAAAAAGGGAGGAATTCTCCCTTTTTGCAAACCTTGTATCATATGGCGATTGAGATGAACATACTTGTAATCGGATGCGGGAAAGTCGGGTCGCGGCTGGCCTCTTCCCTCGCACAGGATGGACACGACGTCTCGATTGTAGACCGCCGGGAGGAAAATTTCGAGCTGCTGGATGACGAATTCGAAGGATTTACCACCGCCGGCGTCCCGATCGATCAGGACGTGCTGAAACGGGCCGGGATCGAAAACTGTGACGCACTGGCTGCCGTCAGCCAGGATGACAACGTAAACATCATGGTGTCCCAGCTCGCCAGGGAGATTTTTCACATTCCAAACGTCTTGGCGCGGATCTACGACCCCCGCCGTGAGGATGTATTTTCACGTTTTGGGCTTCACACCGTCTGCCCGACCAACCTGACGGTCGAAGCGGTTCGTTCCGCCCTTTTGGAGGACGGTTCCGTCCAATCCGTCAATCTGGGAGGGCACACCATCACCTTCCACTGGTTCCCGGTACCCAAACGGTTTGTCAACCAAAGCTGCAGTGAGGTCGATTTGAACTTGGCAGAGTACGAATCGCTTTTAGCAGTACAGCACGCCGACATGTCAATCAGCCTTGCGGGGAAAAGAGACCTCCGACTGGCGGCGACCGATTTGATGATTATTGCCAGAACCATCGACTGAGCCGGAGCCGGCAGAAAGGGGCATTTCAATGAAAGTAGTCGTAGTCGGCGGGGGAAAGGTTGGCTATTACCTTGCGAAGACGCTGATCGAGCACAGCCATTACCCGACGCTGATCGAAATCAATAAAGGCCTTTGCAGTTATCTTGCAAACGACCTGGATATACCAGTGATTTTTGGCGACGGGACAACGCTCGAAACGCTGACCGACGCCGGGATCGAAGAGGCGGACGCTCTGGTGAGCGTTACCGGCAAGGATGAGGACAATCTGATCTCCTGCCAGCTTGCCAAAAGCGTTTATCATGTTCCCAAAACCGTCTCGCGGGTCAACAACCCTAAAAACGTTGAGGTGATGAAGCAGCTCGGGATCGACATCATTGTCAACACCACGGACAATATCGCGCGCTCCTTAGAGCGGGAGATCGACCTGACGAAGATCAAGCAGATTATGACGCTGCACCGGGGCGAGGTTTCCATCGACGAAATTTCCCTTCCCGAAGACCATTACCCCCTCGCGGGGAAAACGCTGGCCCAGCTCCATCTGCCTGAAAGCTTCGTCCTCATTTCGATTTTCCGGGGCGATCAGCTGATCATCCCACGAGGCAACACCCAGGTCATGGGCGGCGACAAAATCATGGTGCTTTCCCCCACCAACAAGCTCCACGCCCTGAAAGCCGCTTTAAAGCTTTGAGTTAGTTCACTCGTAATTGCGGATGACCGCAATTACCTTCCCCAAAATCGAAACCTCATCCGTATAGATCGGATCCATCTGGTCGTTTTCCGGTTGCAGCCGGAAACGGCCTTTTTCTTTATAAAAACGCTTGACCGTCGCCTCGTCCTCGATCATTGCCACGACGATCTCACCGTTCTCCGCCGTAGGCGTCTGCCGGACGATGACAATATCCCCGCTCAGGATTCCGGCATCTATCATACTCTCCCCCCTGACATGGAGGGCGAACAGCTCGGAAGGGTCGCCGCGATAGCCTGAGAAGGTGACATAGCCGTCGATCTGTTCAATGGCAGTGATCGGCTCGCCGGCCGTCACCAGCCCCACGACCGGGACGGAAATCCCCCCGGCGGATGCAAGGCGGAGCGTCCTCCTCTTCCCGTCGCTTTTTTGAATATATCCCGCCTCGGCCAGTTCCTCTACATACCTCTGAACCGTAGAGGTCGACTTGATTTGAAGGTCGCGGCAGATCTCCCGCACGGTGGGCGCCCCTTCGTCAAAGGAGCGCCTTTGGAGATATTCCAAAATCCGTCTGGCTTTCTCACTGATCATCTTCATCCCCCTCGAATGCGGCCCCAAACACACCGGGTCCATCCCTTTTGAGCCCCAGCAGTTCGGAGACCTCCTCCAGCCGAAGCGCCGGGATCACATGGCGCTTTTTCCCCTCCGACCAGGTGTAAACCGACACGCTGCAAGTGCCGGACATCCTCTGCCAAACCGACTGGCGCAGCACGATCTCCACCACCTTCTCCTCGCGGACGGCAACAGTGTGGAACCCAAACCTGCGCGAAAACCGCAGGGTGTAAATCCCGCCTATTTTAGAAATACCGGTGTGATAAAAGGAGACCACTCTGGAAACCAGCCACCATAAAGCCGGCAGCTCCAGCATCCAGCCCAAAAATGTGATCAATTCCGACAAACGCGGAAACCACCCAGATAAAAAGAATGCCAATGCGCCGACCGCCAAGCCAACTCCAACCGGCGGCAACACGAATCGGAAAATCGCCTTTCCCTTCGGAAAAACTGCCCGTTCGGAAAAATGCCACTCCGGCATGATATTTCTCAAAATCTCCCGCATCCGCTTTTCATTGGCGGCAGGAAAAAGGACTGCAAGCTCGTTTTTTGACTTGCCGTAACCAGCACAGTGCAGGAAAAATGAATGGACATGGGAAATTTTTGTAAAGATGGATTGGCGGGACTCTACAATGTTGACCTTCCGCACGTTGATCTGGCGGCGGTACCGGGTAAAAAGGCCTGACTGGATTTGAAGGCTTTCCCCCTGCCGCGTCACTGTAAAATGATAATTCCGCGCCAGATTGATCACAAACGAGATCAGCCAGCCCAAGATTACGACGAGGGCGAGAAAAACCGCCGCCGGAGGAATTCCAAAAGCGAGCTGATTTGCAAGGTCTGTCAAGCCCTGCAAAAAGGTCGTCTCCAATTCGTGCCCTAATATTTTTCCGGCTTGAACCAGCAATGCGGCGGTAAAGAGCACGCCAGTCACCGTTTTGGACGAAATAAAGGCGAGAGTGGCGACGTAAACGCCGCTCGAGCAATAAGACCGCCGCTGCTTTTCCCCCTTGACGCTTCCCCTTTTCGCGCGCCGCAGGATCTCCTGTGCAGGTTTCACCGGCAAGGTCAGAGCAAAATCGTACTTCCAGGCGTTTCCCGCGTCGGAATCTGCAAAGAGGTGGACCGCGCCAAGCGGCCGGTAATAGAACGGAGCAACCATCGAAACACTGGCAAACTGGCGGTAAGGGACGGTAAAATCCCGCCGAAGCAGAATCCCGCTGACAACCCGAACCCCTTCCTTCGTCAGCTCATAGCCGACCAGCAGCCAGCGCAGGAATGCCAGTCCAAAAATAGCCCCAAGCACCAGCAAGTCGAACCAGACGCCGCCAAGCCAGGCGAACAGCCCCCCGCGGAAGGTAAAAAAACCGCGCACCAAGGGGAGCAGGAGGAGCCAGAAATAGCCGGATATATTCTCTAAAATGTTAATGGGATGCGTTCGTTTCATTCCGCACCGCCATTTCCGCTACCGGCTTCAAACGCCGTCTCGTTGTCAATTCTTCCCTCAGCCGGAGGGCTTCTTTTTTTGAAAGGTACCAGAGAACCAACACGCCGCCCGGGCCGCTGCACCGCAGGGAGGACAGGCCAAAAATCAGGGACAGCGGCGTGCGGAACAGCTCCACGACAATCAAATTCCTGCGGAACAAAATCGTTTTCCGGCGATGAAAGATACCGATTTCAAACTGGATTTTTTCCTGGTCAACCTCATACCGGATGCCGAGATAGAGAAAGGGAAGGTACAAAAGGGCGGCGAGGAGATAAAGGCCGCTGAAAAGGGAAACTAAGAGAGTCCAAAGCCAGGTAAAGGGAACCAAAAAGGTATAAATCAAAAAAAGAAGGGCGGCATATATTAAAACTGCGTACAGCTCCCACAGCCACAGCGCCCGGAATGGAATCCGTTTTGCCCTCATTCCATCTTCCTCCCCAACGGTCATCTCCTGAATAATCCGGCTTCAATCAGCATTTTTCCAACCGGCAAGTATACTTTTCCCAACCGTCCGCTGTAATAAACAAAATGCAGTCAAACCAGGCGGCGCTTCCCTCATTCTTCCCCATTTGACGATACGGCCGATATCCCCGCCTCGATCGCTTGGACAATCTCCTCGATCTCAGACGAGGATAAATGGCTTTTTTCCGCCCGTTCCTCCAGCGTTTTTTTGACCTGATCCAAAAATTTTTCCACCTCGGCCTGACGGTTCAAGCCGTTGGAATTGCCGATGATATAGTCCACAGGGACGCGGAAAAAACGGGACAAACGCAGGAGCAGCTTAATATCCGGCTCCCGCCTTCCCTGTTCATACATGCCAATCGCGCTTGCCGACACCTCGAGCACCTGCGCAAGCTCGGCCTGTGTCAGACCGCGCTGCATCCGCAGCATCTTTATACGATTCAAAGCAATCACCTATCTATTCATTCCCGCCATAAACGCACCGGGTGACCCCAGCGGGACAATTCGGCGGCGAACCGCCGCCGGTGATTCGCACACCGAGCTTTTACCGGTCAAAAAGTTTTCAAACCTGCGAGATACATTTGCGAACCAACGCGCCTCGCGGGTTACGAATGTTTATGACTTACATTACCCATGTATCGCGATTGACTGCGGAAGCATTCCGCGCCCGTGGCCGGGCGGGACAACTTCGCACACCAACGTTTTGCCAATTTTTGAGTTTCAATCCTGCGAGGCGCTTATGATAAAGCGAGTACGGCGTACCTCGCGGGGTGCCAACACTGTTATTCGCACTACCTGCAAATCGCGTTTACCAGCAGGGATTCCCTGCCGCGTCTGCCGGCGGAGACACTCCGCCGAAATCTTCGATTTCGCTAACGGGTGAGGTTATTATTACGAGCCGCAGGCGAGTAACAATGTTCTCGGGTACCCGTTCGAAATCTTCGATTTCGCTAACGGGTGAGGTTATTATACCATGATGGCAATGCCGAAATGGTATAATTGGCCATTGGGACGGGAGTGAGCTGCGCGAACGGATCGTCCTGGCCATAAAATTTATAATAGTCGCTTTGCGACTATTATACCACAATTTCATTGCGCCAGGCGCAATGCGCGGCAAAGCCGCAGGGCGTAAGCCCAAATTGATGATACAATGTTCT
>JAAWBP010000135.1 GCA_022792755.1 Oscillospiraceae bacterium
CAGGATTTATGTCAATTATAATGATCTTGGTGATCGATGTGATTTATCAGAGAATTAAAAAATTACGGGAAGATCGCGATTACATGCAGCGATATCTTGTAAATCTGCTCAGTCGCGACACATATTCAGCGTATAGAAGTGACAGCAATGAGAAAATATAAAATTCCGAGAATTCCGCCAACGGCCACAAAAAGCGTTCGGTTTCCGAACGATGTGATAGAAGAAGTAGAAAAGGCCATCCGGGGGAAGGAATGCACCTTCACGGCTTTTGTTGTAGAAGCGGTCAAGGTTGCGTTGGACAATTTAAGGGAAGAAGCGGAAAACAGGTGGAATTAAGCGGAGCATGTCTGCTGATCGAGTTCAATAAAGAGAAATAACCCCTGCTCAAAAGCGGGGGCTATTTTTTATACGGATAACGTGCCTCGCGGGGCAGGGTACCCCTGCTGGCAGTTTGCACCCCGACGTTCTGCCAGTCAAAAGGTGATTGACCTGCAAGGCGCCTCGCGGGATATCAGTCCCGCTCTTAGCACGGCTTATGAATCGCGTTTGCCCTGCCTGGGCACAGGCGCGGAATCACTCCGCTACTTTTTCACCACCCGGGTGCCCTGCCGGGTCTCTTCGACGAGGTAGCCCATCGCGGTGATCCGGTCGCGCAGGGCGTCCGCTTTGGCGAAGTCCTTCGCTTTGCGGGCCGCCGCACGCTCCTCCACAAGGGTCAAAACCTCCTGCGGGATTTCGTCCTTTTTCTGGTAGAGCAGCCCCAGCACGCCGCACATCTCGTCGAAAATCCCCTTCGCAAAGGCGATCTGCCCCTTCGGAGCCAGGACGGAGCCGGAGGTCATGGTGTTGATCTCCCGCGCCAGTTCGAAGAGGGCGGAAATCGCATCCGCAGTGTTGAGGTCGTCGTCCATCGCCTCGATAAACTGCTCCTTCCGGGCGAGGAGGGCGGCCTTCTGCTCCTCCGGGAATTCCCCGTCCGCCGCCTTTTCCAGGGCGAACTCCATCCCCTCCTTGCAATTGTAGAGCCGTTCGAGGGCCGCCTGGCACTGCTCGATGATCTCGGCGTTGTAGTTGATCTGGCTGCGGTAATGGGCCTGGAGCATCAAAAACCGGATCGGCTCATAGCCGAATTTTTCCGCCACCTCCCTCACGGTGAAGAAGTTGCCGAGGGATTTGGACATCTTCCGGTTGTCGACATTGATATAGCCGTTGTGCATCCAGTAGCGGGCGAAGGGGGCGCCGTTGCCGCATTCGCTCTGCGCAATTTCGTTTTCGTGGTGCGGGAAGATCAAGTCCTGCCCGCCGCAGTGGATGTCGATGGTGTCCGCCAGGTAGTTTTTCGCCATGGCGGAACATTCGATATGCCAGCCGGGGCGCCCCTTCCCCCAGGGGGATTCCCAATAGGGATCGCCCGGCTTCGCCGCTTTCCAGAGGGCGAAGTCCATCGGGTTCTGCTTTTGTTCGTGGGCATCGATCCGCGCCCCCGCCTGCAAATCCTCGAGCGGCATGTGGGAAAGCTTCCCGTACCCGTCGAAGGTGTCCACCTTAAAGTAAACGTCGCCGTTCGATTCATAAGCGTGCCCTTTTTCTACCAGCTCCCGAACCAGCGCGATGATCATCTCCATACTTTGGGTGACCTGCGGGTGGACGGTCGCCTCCCGGACATTCAGCCCCTGCGCATCCTTTTTACATTCCGCGATGAACCGCTCCGAAATCTCCGAGGCGGACACCCCTTCCTCGTTCGCCTTTTTGATGATCTTGTCGTCCACGTCGGTGTAGTTCTGGACGAACGTCACCTCGTATCCCCGGTATTCCAGGTACCGGCGCAGGACGTCGAAGACGCAGATCGGCCGCGCGTTCCCGATGTGGATGTAATTGTAGACCGTCGGCCCGCAGGCGTAGATCTTCGCCTTGCCCGGCTCGATCGGCTTGAACTCCTCCAGCTCTCTTGTCAGGGTGTTATAAATTTTCATGCTGTCCGTCTCCTTCTGCATTTTTTAATTCGTTCAGTTCCCGCTCCAGCCGTTCGATCATCCCCCGCATCCGGCAGAGCTCCTGGGAAACCGGGTCGGGGATGTGAACCTGGTCCATGTCGCTATCCACCCGCCGCCCGTTCACCCGGACGATCCGGGCCGGGACGCCGACCGCCGTCGCGTTGGGCGGGACTTCCTCGAGCACCACAGCCCCCGCGGCGATCCGGGAATTCCGGCCGACCGTGAAGGGGCCGAGGACCTTTGCGCCGCTCCCGATCAGGACGTTGTCCTCGAGCGTGGGGTGGCGCTTGCCGTGATCCTTTCCAGTGCCGCCGAGGGTCACCCCCTGGTAGATGGTGCAGTTGTCGCCGATCACCGCGGTCTCGCCGATGACCACCCCGCTGCCGTGGTCGATGAACAGCCCCCGCCCGATGGTCGCACCGGGGTGGATTTCCACCCCCGTCATGAACCGGGCGAACTGGCTGACCATCCTCGCGAGGAAGAGGCATCGATGCCGGTAAAGCCAGTGGGAGAAGCGGTAGTAAATCAAGGCGTGCAGCCCAGAGTAGAGGAGGAAGACCTCCGCCGAGCTCCTCGCCGCCGGGTCGCGCTCTTTGATGGCATTAATATCATATCTGAGCCGTTTGAACATATACCCATCCTTCCGATATTTCGTAGAAAAATCGCCTCTTAGCCGAGGCGGGAGAAAAACACCGCATCAAGAAAACGCCCCGCAGCGCTCTGCTGCGAAGGCGGTTACCGCGGTTCCACTTCGTTTTTTCACTCAAAGCCGCCCGTAACGGGGGCGGGGCGCAGGCGCTCTCCGCAACGCACCTTCGTCTTCCGGGTCAGGGCGCGCTCTCAGCCGGCGGCGGCGCCTCTCTGAACTTTCCCATGGGGAGACTACTCTTTTGCGGGTCGTCACACCTGTAAACATACCTTTTATGTATATAATATACCACACTGCCCCGAAGGTTGCAAGACCATCTTTCCACACTTGAAAAAGCGGCATATGGCATTCCGCCCTGCGAAGCAGCTAAAGCAGAATCGGTACAATGCGCCTCGCGGGACATGAGCGCTGTTACCAGTATGACCTGCGGATCACGTTTGTCCTGTCCGGTCACGGGCGCAGAAGCATTCCGCCGCATCACCCCTTGTCAATCGGAAATAAAGTATTAAAATCGAATTTAATTACAAATTGTATAAAACTCGAATTATTTCTGCCAGTATTTCCGGTCGAGGCTCCGGTATTGAACCGCTTCGGCGATATGCGCCGTGTCGATCGTTTCGCTTCCGTCCAGGTCGGCGATTGTCCGCGCGACCTTGACCACCCGGTCGTAGGCACGGGCCGAAAGGCCGAGATGTTCAAACGCCGTTTTGAGGAAGGCGGATGCCCCGCCGGTCATCGGGCAGCATTCGTGAAGTTTGCCGGCGGGGATTCGGGCGTTGGAATAGATCCCGAGCGGTTTGAGGCGCTCCTGCTGGAGTTTCCGCGCCCTCTGCACCCGCTTCTGGATTTCGGCCGAGGCTTCGGCGGGCTTCCCGGAGGAGAGGTGCTCGTATTCCACCGGCATCGCATCTACATGGAGGTCGAGCCGGTCGAGGAGCGGGCCGGAAATCCGGGAAAGGTAGCGGGAGACCTGCGCCTCCTTGCAGATGCAGGGGCGGGTGGGATGCCCATAGTAGCCGCAGGGGCAGGGGTTCATCGCGGCGACGATCATCACCGAGCAGGGGTAGGTCGAGCTCCCGCCGATCCGGGAGATGGTGATTTCCTGGTCTTCGATCGGCTGGCGGAGCACTTCGAGAGACTGGCGGGAGAACTCCGGCAGCTCGTCGAGGAAGAGGACGCCGTTGTGGGCGAGGGAAACCTCCCCGGGGCGCGGGGTCGTTCCCCCTCCCGCCAGCCCGACGGCGGAGATGGTGTGATGCGGCGCACGGAAGGGGCGCCGGGTGACCAGGGGGCTTTCCGGGCGGAGCAGCCCGGCCACCGAGTAGATTTTAGAGGTTTCGATCGACTCCTCAAAGGTCATGTCGGGCAGGATGGAGGGCAGGCGCTTTGCCAGCATGCTTTTCCCCGACCCCGGCGGCCCGATCAGAAGGAGGTTGTGCCCGCCTGCCGCGGCGATCTCCATCGCCCTGCGCCCGCTTTGCTGCCCTTTGACGTCTGAAAAATCGGGGGTGAGCAGTTCCTCCGCCCGGGCGGGCCGTTCGGCGCGGGCGGCGCTTAAGGTCTGTCTGCCGTCCAGAAAATCGATCAGCTCGTTGATGTGGGAAATCCCATAAACGCCGATCCCTTCCACCACGGCCCCTTCCGCCTCGTTTTCCTTTGGGAGGAAGACCGCCCGCAGCCCGGCCTCCTTCGCCGCAAGTACCATGGGGAGAACCCCGTCGACCGGCCGGACGTCGCCGCCGAGGGACAGCTCGCCCAGAAAGGCCGCGCCGGAGAGGGGGGCCGAAAGCTGGCCGCTGGCCGACAGGATCCCCAGCAGGATCGGCAGATCGTACAGCGGGCCGCTCTTCTTCCGGTCGGCCGGCGCGAGGTTGACGGTGATCCGGTGGATCGGGAAGGTGTAGCCGCAGTTTTTGAGCGCCGCGCGAACCCGGTCGCGGCTTTCCTTGACAGCGGTGTCGGGCAGGCCGACAACGTCAAAGCCGGGCAGCCCCGGTGTGATGTCGGTCTCCACGCTGACCGGGAAAGCGCTCAGCCCCCAGAATCCCATGCTTTCGGCTTTGGCAAACACGGCGTCCCCCTCCTTTGTTTTTCTGCGATCGGCCTGCTGCTTATGCTTCGGTTATAAAGTAATAAGGGGCGGCGATCCCTCTAACGTGAAATATAAATTGGACCTGCCAGTCCTGTTGTGTTTGACACGGGACAAGTAGGCAGGCGGATTGCCCCGGCCGTAAAATGAGATGACCACGCATGAAGGAAGCTCATACATAAAAACCGGGTATTGGATCCGCTCTGTAAAATATTATACCCCCAACCAATGGGGGAAAACAAGCCCTCTTTTCTTTCGTGCTGACAGCTTTGACCGTCGGCGATTTTACCCTTGTCAACCGAGGGTAAGATATCTTTTTCATGTGGCTGTCACGAAAAAGCGCGCGGTATACTGTCGTATACCGCACGCTTTTTTGTTGTACCACTGCTCTCAAAGCTTACGATTTCCCCCGCATAGGAGCAAATCTTCTGCATAATCGGAGCCGGCTGTACACCGCAGCAGGGGATGAAAGGCAAGTCATCTGGCCAGATAATAATAGGCAACTGCGGAAAAATGATCCTGACGGTAGAAAGTTACAAAAGCTTCCTCCGGAATTTCTTCCCAGGTCCAGTCTTGGCGGTAGATGGGATGGAGTGTTCCTTTCGTGTCATAGGCGACCGGAATCATTTTCACACCGGCCCTGGCAAGGAGAAGCGCCTTGGGTTTTGGAGTTCCGCCGATTGTTTGCAATTCCACCCGGCATCCGTTTTCGAAGAAAATGGGGTCTTTGCCGTGAAAACGATAAAAAGAAGACGCTTCGTTATTTAAAACCGTGCAGCCTTGCCATCGGTTGCTGTATGTGCCGAGCTCCCACGCGGTTCCGAGATAATCCTCCGTTCCGGTACCGACAAGAGACGGCTCCTTTTCTCCGTCCAGATAGATTTTGACTTCTCCTTCGCCCCACCAGGAATCCATATAGTCGGGATTTATCTGAATGGAAACGTTCATCCCCAAAAAACGCCCTTTCCCCTTGATTTCAGGGAGGATCAAAGCGCTCTCCCCGAGTTCGTTAGGCGCTGTCAAGGTATGGGAGGCATGGAAATACAGCACATCCGCACCGAGCTCTTCTTTTGTAAGATCCACATCGTAAAACAGATGACTGAGATTTTGGCCCGACAGATTTTTCAATGTCAGTTTTGCGTGTTTGCGCGCAGGCATAGGAATGGTGCAGACAAACGATCTTCCTTCGGGAGAAGAGAAGTATTCGTTTTCAAATGCAACCATCTGATCGCGCCCCATGCAGAAAAATTCGCTGATGGGGACACAAATGGAGGGGGAGGCTTCATCGTCCCAATAGGCGCAGAAGTAGGTGTTGGCCAGCACCTCTTTTGTCCGTTCGGAGATTGTAAGCCAGATCCGGCGTATGACGACAGGGCCGTCGACATCGCACAGGATTTTTTCTTCGCCGTCAGAAAACGGCTCAAACGGATGCCCCTTAGCACCGAAGTTTTCTTTTCCGCCGGCGGCTCTTGCCCCGGTTCGGTTTTCAAAACTGATCCATACCGGCTCTTTTTTGTCGTATTGAAATATCTCCATTTTCTTCTTCCTTTCTGTCGCTCCGCCATTTGAAATTCGACGCAGGCAAAGCGTATTATCTGCAATCAGTATAGTATGGTTTTTCGGTTTATGCAAGTTTGAAATACGGAGGCCTTAAAGAAGTGGCTTTTATAGATGGAGACAGCACCCTCGATTGACAAAGGCAAACACATCCCAGAACTTCAAAGCCGGGCGGCACCGGCGGCGAACCGCCGCCGGTGATTCGCATACCAACGCGCTGCCATTCTTTCAATTTTAAACCTGCGAGGCACCTCGCGGGGCAGGGTACCTCTGCGGGACTGTGCCCAGGTGGGGCGATTTTGCACACCGGCATTTTACCGATTTTAAGGCGGTTATCCTGCGAGGTACTTCGTACAAACTATGTGTCTCGCGGGTTACGAACCGATCAGTTCGGTATTGCCTGTGAATCGCGTTTGACAGCGGAGGCACTCCGCCCTGCCCGGCCACGGGCTAGAATCCAAAAAGGCGGATCGTATTTTGTGCAAAATTATCAAATAAGGTTGAATTTACCCACCATAAAACTAAATATTCGATCAACAATTTAATTCCTGTTCACAATTAATTCGGCGAATTTTGCTATGATAAAGGGGTTAAAGCGCATCCCTGTGATGGCTTGAAAATTGTGATCTGGAGGAGCTTTGTATGATCGAAGTATCAAACCTCGCCAAACATTACGGCAGCAAAGCGGCGCTTGACGGCATCAGCTTTACCGTAAATGAGGGCGAAATTCTCGGCTTCCTGGGGCCGAACGGCGCCGGCAAGTCGACGACGATGAACATCCTCACGGGCTACCTGTCGTCCACCGAGGGGACGGCGAAGGTCGGCGGGTTCGACGTGCTGGACAACCCCATCGAGGCCAAGCGGCTGATCGGCTATCTGCCGGAAAACCCGCCGCTCTATATGGACATGACCGTCAAGGATTACCTCAATTTCATCTATGACCTCAAAAAGGTGAAGCTCCCGCGGGAAGACCATATCAAAGAGGTCTGCGGCTTGGTGAAGATCGAGCACGTCGCTCACCGGCTGATTAAAAACCTCTCAAAAGGGTATAAACAGCGGGTGGGGCTGGCGCAGGCGCTCATCGGAAACCCAAAGGTGCTGATCCTGGACGAGCCCACCGTCGGGCTCGACCCGAAGCAGATCATTGACATCCGCAACCTGATCAAGAGCCTGGGCAAAAAGCACACCATCATCCTCTCCTCCCACATCCTGCCGGAGGTTCAGGCGATCTGCAGCCGGGTGATCGTCATCAACAACGGGAAGCTCGTCGCGGACGACACTGCGGAGAACCTCTCTAAAAACCTGTCGACCGACCACCGCTTCACGGTTCGGGTCGAGGGGCCGGAGTCCGACGTCTACCGGCTGCTCTCCACCATCCCCGCGATGAAAGAGGTTACCACGCTGGGCGAAAAGGAGCCCGGCTGCTACGATTACATCATCGAGAGCAAGCCGGACACCGACTGCCGGCGCGAGATGTTCAAGCGCCTTGCAGAGCGGAATTTCCCGATCCTGGGCCTGCGTTCCAGCGAACTGACGCTCGAGGATATCTTCCTCCAGCTGACCGATTCCAAAAGCGGAGGTGCGAAATAAATGTTAGCAGTTTTCAGACGTGAGCTCAACGCTTACTTTTCTTCGGCGATCGGCTATGTCTTTCTGGTCGTTTTCTACATCGTGACCGCCATTCCGTTCTCCCTTATGATGCTCTCCTTCAGCAGCGACCTCGCGGTCGTCTACAGCTGGACCTTCACCGTGCTGATGTTCATCGTCCCGATCCTCACCATGCGGCTTTTCAGCGAGGAGCGCAAGCAGAAGACCGATCAGGCTCTCCTGACCGCGCCGGTCAACCTGAATGCGATCGTCGTCGGTAAATTCCTCGCCGCCTTTTGCGTCCTCGCGATGGGGATCGCCGTCATCCTGGTTTACGCCATTGTCCTGGCTGTCTTCTCCACCATGGACTGGGCGGTCGTCATCGGCAGCCTGGCCGGAACGCTCCTGATGGGTGCGGCCTTGGTTTCGGTCGGGATGTTTATCTCCTCCCTGACCGAAAACCAGGTGGTTGCGGCGGTCGGCGCGCTGGTCTGCTGCATGGTGCTGATGATGCTCAACGTCGTCAGTTCGGCTGTCCCGGCGGGTTTCCTCCGCGACTGCCTCAACTCGCTCGCCTTCTACAACCGCTATTACCCGCTGACGGCGGGCGTTTTCAACGCGGCTGATCTGCTGTATTTCATCAGCTTCATCGTCGTGTTCAACTTTTTGACCATGCGCGTGCTCGAGAAGAGACGCTGGGCGTAAGGGGGAGAATGAAGATGAAGATCAAAAAACCGAATTTTACCAAAAAACGGAACTTCAAATACGGCGCCGTCGCAACGGCGATCACCGTCGGCTTCGTGGCGCTGGTCGTCGTGGTAAATATCATCGCGACCCTGCTCCTCGACAAATACCCCCTGACGCTGGACTTGACCAACAGCGGCCGGTACGAGATTTCGCAGGAGTCGATCGACTACGTCTCTTCCCTCAGCCGCGACGTCACCATTTATGTGCTGGCGGACGAGACTTATTTTTCCGACCCGTCGAATCCCTATGTCTACCAGGTGGGCGAAACCTTGAAAAAGTATGCGCAGTACAGCGATCGGGTCACCCTTTCCTTTATCGATCTGGAAAGCAACCCCGGATTCGCCTCCCGCTATCCGAGTGAAACTTTCGCGGTGGGGGATATCCTGGTGGAATCCGACCTGCGAATCCAGAAATTCAGCTACCAAGACCTGTTCGACATCGGCTACAACAGCAGCACCGGCAGCGTGTCGTCGGTTTCTTCCCACGCGGAGGAGACGATGACCAGCGCCCTGCTCTATGTCACCGACGAGGATCCCACCGGCGTTGCTGTGACTGAGGGCCACGGGGAAAACGCGGTTGCGGGACTCACCGGCCTCCTTGGGAAAAACGGCTTTGAGCTTGAGACGGTCAGGACGCTGGGGGCGGAGATCAGCCCGGATGCCCAGATCGTCATCGTCGCCGCGCCGACCATCGATTTCACCGAGGAAGAGATCAAAAAGCTCGACAGCTTCTTAGTCAACGGCGGCGCCTACGGCAAGCAGCTGATCTATATCGCCGACCCCGGCCAGCCGAAGCTCCCGAACCTGGAGACCTTCTTAGCGGAATGGGGGATCGGGTTCGAAGAGGGCGTAGTGGTCGAGACCGATGCCAACCGGATCTATTATAATGCGTATTTCTCCATCCAGAACGCCGACAGCCTCGACCTGGATTTCATCGGCAGAACGGAAGCGCTGAAGGCGCCGATCGTCATGTACAACGTCCGCCCGGTCGTCACCCTCTTCGATGCGCAGAACCTCCGCAGCACCAAGGTGCTCTGTACGACCTACGACAGCTCGGTTCTCGCCCCACTGAACATTCCGGACGGCTATGATCCTTCGAATGAGCAGAAGCAGGTCTTCAACACG
This sequence comes from Oscillospiraceae bacterium, assembly GCA_022792755.1. GTDB lineage: Bacteria > Bacillota > Clostridia > Oscillospirales > Ruminococcaceae > Metaruminococcus_A. The sequence continues at coordinate 9,748 of JAAWBP010000135.1, forward strand.
ATTGTGGCGGGGCAGCGGGAAAGCGACGCGACCGCCGGGGGCGAAGTCACCCGCTCGACCGTCGTCGCCTTCGCCTCCAGCAATATGTTTGCCTCCGGGATCGGGGACTCCGAAACCTTTGGAAACAGCCAGTATATCGTCTCGCTCTTCAACGAGATGACCGGCAAGGAAGCGGCGATTACGGTCGCCTCAAAGGATTTGTCCGCGGTTCGGCTCGAGATCAACGCGACGACGGCGATCGTGCTCGGGGTCGTCTTTGTGGCGGTCCTGCCGCTGGCAGTGCTGGTGATCGGCTTGGTGGTATTCTTGCGCAGGAGGAATCTGTAATCTATGAATAAAAAGAAAAAAGTCCTGCTGGTCGGCGGAATTGTCCTCCTCGTGCTGGTCGGCGTGCTGGCGGCCCTTCTCCTGTTCAGCCCGGAGGAAGAAGAGGGTGTGGACAGCAGTTCTTCCGATTCTACGGTGAACCTTCTTGAGAAAAATATCAACACCTTGACAAAGCTGACGATCAAAAACGAAAAAGACGAGATCGTCATGACCCAGTCGGAGGACGGCGTTTTCGCTGTTGAAGCGCTCAAAGGGCTGCCCACCGACCAGAGCAGCGTCAAGGAGGTGTTTTCCGCTATGGCGGTGATCGACGCTGTTAAGGTTGTGAGCGATTCCCCCGAAAACCTCGAGGAATATGGGCTTGCCGATCCTAAGACGGTCGTGGAAGCCACCCAGAAGGACGGGGAGCGCTATTCACTGAAAATCGGGGTGAAAAGCCCGCTCAACGACGGTTATTACGCCATGCTGGACGGCGACCCGAAGCTCTATCTCGTACAGATCAACCCCTATGGTTATCTCAGCACAAAGGCTGGGAAGGACTATCTTTCAAAGGCGTTGACCTCCAACGATGAAGGGAAAGAAGTAGAGGAACTCGTCCAGAAAATCACCCTTTCCAGGGAGGATACCGGCAGAGAGCTCGTTTTTGAACAGGTGGAGAACGACGCAGAGGCGCATTACAGCCCGATGTATGCCAGCGCCTTTGTCATGACTTCGCCGGTGAAGGCCTACGTTGAGAGCACCTATTTCGGGGACGTCGCCGATGCTGCGGTTTCGTTCGATGCGGCCTCGGTCGTCGGCATCTTCCCGACCCAGGAGCAGCTCGGAGAATATGGGCTGCTGGAGCCTACGGCCGTCTACACTGCCTTCATGAAAGATGGCTCCCAGGTTCAGGTCAAGGTGGGGAAGGCCTGCTACAGCGACCCAGCTGCGGAGGACGAGAAGGCTGGGACGGAAATCACCGGTTACTATGTACAGCTCGTGGGGCGCGATGCGGTTTACTATGCCAGAACCGGGCAGATGCCGTTTTTGACGACCACAGTTTTCGACATGATTTCCCAGATTCCCTTTGCGCCCAACATCACCCAGGTGGACACCTTGACCATTTCGGCCGAGGGAGTAGAATATCTGATCGACTTCGTCCAGACGGAAACTGGCTCTGACTCGAATTCCGTCGAGGTCACCGGCACGGTGAACGGAAAAGAGGTCGACAAGGACAAACTAGCCAATTTCTATATCTATGTCGTCTCCGCTCTTGCGAATGAGCTTTACACCGAGACCCCCGCCGGTTCGCCGATCCTCACGCTGACCTTCCGGTTCAACGATGCCTCGCTGAGCCCGCTCACCGTCGCATTCCACGACGTTGGGGATCGAAAAGCGTCGATCACGGTCAACGGGCAAACCCGCTTTGCGACCAGGATGGCTTATGTAACCGCCTTTTTTGAAAATGTGAAGGCGATTGCGGCAAACCAGGCGATCAACCCGAACTATTAAAGATTGAAAAAAAGAAAGTTAAAGGATCAGTGCAGTCTCGGTTTTTCGAGGCTGCACTGATTTTTTAAGCGCCAAAAACAAGCCTCTATTAAAGAATGAATCCCTGTCGGATACTATCCTGCATAAAACGCTGTTTTGCAGGCATTTACTTTTTTCTGGACTCATTCAAGGCTTGCTATAGTACATCGGACATGCTTTGCAGCCGCCCCATCTTCATCTCATTTCCTGTTTGTCGGGAAGATCGATTCGTCCCGGATCATGTGCGTTTTACCCCGTCCCGCCGGCCATGGCGACAGGCGTTAACCCTGTTTTTGGTATTCTTACAAAAATGTAAGCCGAAAGTCATATGGACGTAAGGCTGATGTGATAAAATGAATACAGCGGTAAAAAACAGACAAAAAGAAAAATAAAAATTTATAGAGATGAGGCAGTTTTGTGACGGCAGAATTTGCTTTGATCAATGAGGGAGGCTATCGTGATGTTTCGAAAGTCGATTGTTTCTGGATGTCTCGCGCTGTTGGTACTGCTGACCGGCCTTACCGGCTGCAGTTTGACAAGGGAACTGGCAGGCGGCGTTGTAAAAGAGCTGAAAGAAAATGAGGACGGAATCCGCCGGGAATTGGTGGAACTCTGGAACGGCTTTCTGGACGAAGTGAATGATTGGGCGGAGGCCGCTGCAAGACGCTCTGTCACCGAGGACGCCGCCCTCAAAGGGGAAAGGAGAAAAGGCGCCGACAATTATACGGGAAGCTATGAAGCAGACTATGAGCGCTTTACCGGTGAAGAGTATATTTTCGGCGGGACTGTCCTGAAACGCAGAAATGGAAACGATTTAAGGGCGGTTTATTCGCTGTCGGTTCAGTCCGGTACGGCGGCGTTGTACTGGCTGGACGGAGAGGAAGAGCATCTAATTGCGGATGCATCCGGTTCCGGCAGATATGAATTTACGATACATGCCGGCGGCAATTTTATTGTGTTGAAGGGCGAAGACTTTACCGGAGGATTGTCGCTGACGGTCGAGGAGTAAAACAGGTGCGGTGAAACGAATGAGCAGAAAAAATAGAAGAAAGCCGATAAGGAAGATTGTATTTCGTATAATTGCCTCATTTCTGATAATTGCGCTGTCGATAAGCGGATTTTTTGGCGTGGAAGGTTATCTTATGTATCAGAACGCCGTAAAAGACAAGCCGATTGCAGAGATTGCCGAAACAGTAAGGAATCAAGAGGGTTTCACGAAATACGAAGATCTGCCTCCTATATACGTAGACGCTGTGATAGCAGCTGAAGATCAACGGTTTGAGACGCATTGCGGCATAGATGTGCGGGCGATTATCAGGGCCCTATGGACGAATTTGATCACCCTGTCCTTTGCGGAGGGCGGCAGCACGATTACGCAGCAGGTCGCCAAAAACCAGTTGTTCACACAGGAAAAGAAGGTCGAACGAAAATTCGCAGAAATTTTTGCTGCGTTTGCGCTCGAAAAAGAATACAGCAAACAGGAACTGTTTGAAATATATGTGAATACAATTTATTTCGGAAGCGGATATTATGGGATTCATGAGGCCTCGCAGGGGTATTTTAAAAAGAATCCGCAGGACTTGACAGACTATGAAGCTATTCTGCTCGCGGGCCTTCCAAATGCACCATCTGCATATTCGCCTGATCATAACATTGATCTTGCAAAAAAGAGGATGTCCGTCGTCCTGGATCGTATGGTGAGATGCGGTAAAATCACACGGGATAGGGCTTCTAAGATTTTAAACGGTGAACAATGATGCGCAAAAATCCGCTGAGGAAAGGCTGTCGGGCTGTTTTCTCAGCGGATTCAGAATGCGCGGGAATTCAGTTGTGTTTTTACTGCTCTGTCCTTGATTTTGACATGATCAGCTGCAGAAAAGATGTTGGCCGATCCGTTTGATGACCGGACGTGAGCGAATCCATTGGTTGGAGGTCTTGTCTGGATTGTAATAGTAAATCGCGCCGCCGGAGGGATCGTTCCCGTTCAGCGCTTCGCGGGCCGCCCGGTAGGCAGAATCCGAAATCGGCTGGTCGAATTGCCCGTCCGTCACCGCAGTGAAAGCGCCTTTTTGATAGATGACACCGGAGAGGGTGTCGGGGAAGGATGGGTGTTCGATCCGGTTGAGAACGACGGCGCCGACGGCGACCTGCCCGATATAGGGCTCTCCCCTGGCCTCAGCCGAGATAATCCGTGCCAACAGATAAACATTGTTATCGGTGGCGGGTGGGATGGTGCCGATGGTGATGCCGAGAGCCTTCAGAGTCTGCGGCCCGGCAATTCCATCCACCTGGAGCCCCTTTTGCCTTTGGAATTTTCGAACGGCTTCCTGTGTGATTGGGCCGTAATAGCCGGTGACGTCGTCGTTGAAAAGCCCCCGGTCTTTCAGGGCCTGCTGGATTGCTTTGACTTCCGCGCCGCGTGAACCGTATTTGGATAATACTTCTACGCTTTGGGCAGGCTGTAATTGCAGGGAATAGAAAATGAGCGCCGCTGAGATCAAGTTGATTAGAATCAAAAGTCCCAAGCGAACCAAAAGTCGGTGATCTTTTAGGTTGATCTGCATAAAAATCTCCTTTTTTGTCATTTGTTAGAGTCTAATATTATTAAAATACCCTTTTTTAAAAGAAATATGAGAAAAAGGCTTGACAAAAAGGGATGTGAGGTGATAAAATAAACGAGCTGTTTTGGAGAG
>JAAWBP010000136.1 GCA_022792755.1 Oscillospiraceae bacterium
CTTTTGACCCCTTCGAAATGGGAAGCCACGCCGAGCGGGCCGACAAAATCGGCGATTTCCTCCCCTTCTTCCTTTGCGGCGAGTTTAATGGTCGCCGCTCCCACATGCTGAAAAATGATGGTGACCGTGCCCCGTTCTGCGTCATGGTCAGCGATCGTCAGCGGGACGCGTTCCCCCTCTTCATCCACGCGGAATATGATAAACTGCCCCGCTTTTGCCTTCCGGGCGACAAACGGCGCTTCAATCTCCATCAAAGTAACCGAAGGATTCAGTTTTTGCTTCCTGACAATTTTATACATGAAGGATACTCCTTTTCTCTATTGATCTGCATCTTTTCTATTATATCACTCCGTCGGATTCTTTTCAATCGTACAGTTTGCAAGCGCATTGTCAAATTTCGTCTTCTGCAGGCGGCGGGATTGGTGAAAATTCAACAGAATAAAAATCAGCGTTCCATTATTTGCCGTACGGTTAAAAACACTTCATTTTCCTTCCGCCGCGTTTCATTCTTGACAAAGCATCGAAAGTGTGATTTAATGATCCTGCAAAATTTGACGAAACAGCAAGAAGCAGCGGCACGCCAACTGCTTCTTTTATCTTTTGACCGGGCCGGATTTTGGACGGATCGGTAAAGAAAGGAACGGCGCCGAGCACATCGGCATCACAGGGGGGGTTTTATGTTTCAGGAAGAAATTGAGGCGGTATCGAACGCCGCAAAAAGCAAATGCAACCTGCTCCGAACCAATCCGGCCGGCTACCTGCTCGCCTCGGTGCTCGCCGGCGCATTTATCGGGTTCGGCGTCCTACTCGCCTTTACCGTTGGCGGCTTGACGGCAGGCAGCTCTTTCAGCAAGTTTCTGATGGGCTGCACCTTCGGCGTAGCCTTAAGCTTGGTCGTCATGGCGGGCGGCGAACTGTTCACAGGGAACAACCTGGTCATGTTTGTTGGAGCTGTTCGGAAAAGCGTGACCTTCGGGCAGTGTCTGAAGATTTGGGGTGTAAGTTACCTCGGCAATCTGGTCGGCTCCCTCCTCCTCGCGCTGATCTATCTGGGCTGCGGTCTTGCGACAGGCGCTGTGGGAGAGTTTATGTCTACCGCAGCGGCGGTCAAGATGTCCCTGTCCCCCTTGGAGCTTCTTTGCAGAGGCGCCCTATGCAACATGCTGGTCTGCCTGGCAGTATGGTGCAGCTTTAAATGTAAGAGCGAAAGCGGAAAGCTGATTATGGTCTTCTGGTGCCTGCTGGCCTTCATCACGACAGGCTTTGAACACAGCATCGCCAACATGACGCTGCTTACCATCAGCTTGCTCTCCCCTGCCGGCAGCGCCGTTTCCTTGGGCGGAGAGGTTTACAACCTGTTTTTCGTCACGGTCGGCAACATGGCCGGGGGGATCCTGTTTGCCGCTGTTCCCTACCTTGTTATCGCGAAGAAGAAAAACTGAGCCAAGAAAATTTTTGGAAGACGGATAAAATCCGGGACAATGTCCCGGATTTTTCTTTATGCGAAATCCCTGCAAAGCCTCTCCTCCTCTTTTTTCAGAACAGCTTTGAAAGGTTTTCCATCTCTGTTTTCATAATATTGGAGCTCGACTGGAACATCGCAGAGTAATTATAAAACGCCACACCGCCGTAATGAGACTGTTTGCGGGAATCGGCCACCATCGTCCCCAAAACGCTTCCGCAGTTTTCCCATTCCCCCTGGTCGATCTTATAGGGCGCCAGCCCCGGTATAACCTTCACGCCGGAAGCCGTCACCGTTTCGTTCCAGGCTGTGAGGGTGGGGGCGAACGGGGCGGTGGGATGGTCGTAGTTCCAATAGATCTGCGGAATGACATAGTCGAGGTATCCGTCGGCCGACGTCCACTTTTTCGTGTTAGCGTAGAGCTTATTGATATTATTGCTCATGTTGCCCGACGGGCTGACACCAAAAACAACACTTGGCTTCTGTTTCTTGATCGCGTCGTAAATTCCTTTGATCGTCTGATCGACATTATCGACCCGAAATTCCTGCAACGACTTTCCATTCCCATTCGCCGCAAACGCTTCCGCGTCAAAAGAGGTCTCAGTCGTCGGATAAAAATAGTCGTCGATGTGGATTCCGTCCACATTATACCGGCTCACGATCTCTTCCACGCCACTGCAGATCAACTGTCTGGCTTCCGGGTACCCGGGATTGAGGTAACAGGTTCCGTTTATGACGACCACCCGGTCGCTGGACGTGTGCTGATCGTACCATTTACGGGTCTGATAAGCGCCTGAAATGGCCTGCATCTGGCTTTCGGGCTGAAGCCTGTAAGGATTGAACCAAGCATGAAACTTTATCCCATACCGGTGAGCCTCTTCAATCATAACGGCGAGGGGGTCGTAATCAACCCCCACCCCCGCCGTTCCGCTGACATAGACCGACCAAGGGTAGATCTGCGAAGGATAAAAAGCGTCTCCATTCGGCCGCACCTGGACAAATACCGTATTCAGCCCAAAGTCCGCACAGTTTTTCATCATCGCCGCAAAAGAGCTTCGGAAGGCGGAGGCAGAGGGAGAGCGGATGGGATTGAGTTCAAACTGGGTGATCCACACCGCCCTGATTTCACCGTCTTCATCCGCGTTTACAGGCTGCTGCGGAGAGTCTTCCCCGGGCGAAAAGGGCGGCGGGCTTTCGACTACCGTGCCGGATCGCTCGGAAGAGGCCGATGGAGAATCCTTCTCCGCCGGCTTCGAAAGCACCGGGAGCTGACATCCGGCAAGGAGTGAGAGCATCAGGCAGGCGGCGGTCAACAGTCGTATCCTTTTCAAAAAATCCCCCCGTGCGGCAATGAGTCTCGACGATGCGGGAGATACTCGTCCCTCTGCGGCATCCAACCTCTTCGCCATATTGCTGCAACAACAGAAATATGCTACAATGACGAAAAATAGAACCGAGGGAAAAGCATGAAATGGAACGCAGAACTGTATGACAGCAAACACGAATTTGTCTCCCAGTACGGCAAGGCCCTGTTGGCTGAGCTTGATTTAGCTCCCGGCCAGGTGATCCTCGACTTAGGCTGCGGAACCGGGAAGCTTTCCGGCGATCTGGCTTCCGCCGGAACGGCTGTAATCGGGGTGGATTCTTCACCGGAGATGGTGGAAAAAGCCAGAAGCAGCCATCCGGCGCTTGAATTTATCGTCGCCGATGCGACTAAGCTCCCCTTTTGCGATCGGTTCGACATCATCTTTTCGAATGCCGTTTTTCACTGGATTCCCGACCAGGCTGCCCTTCTCTCCTCCGTGTTTCGCGCCTTAAAGCCGGGGGGCATCCTGCTCTGTGAATTTGGAGGGGAGCGGAACACCCGCCGCATCCTCGATGCCTTTCGGGAAGAATTCCAGGCACTTGGCCGCCCCTTTCAAAACCCGTTTTTCTATCCTTCAACCGGAACGTACCGCAAACTCCTTCAATCGCATGGCTTTGAAATCGAATTTGTCCGGGATTTCGACCGCCCTACCCCGCTGACAGACGGCCCGCAAGGGCTGCGGAACTGGCTGAATCAGTTTTACGCTTCCAGCCTCTCCCTTCTATCCCCACAGGAGCAGGAACTCCTCTTTTCCCGGGTCGAAGCACGCCTGCGCCCAGAGCTGTGGGACGGTTCGCAATGGGTGGCGGATTACCGCAGAATCCAGGCAAAGGCAAGAAAGCCCGCACAGCCGTAAATTTGGGTTTTTTGCCCATAACAGTTATCCGTTTTGTATTGAATTTTTATTTAATACAAAATGTTGTTTTTAAAGCGAATCAAATTGCATATTTTTCGTGGATTTGAGGCACATCGATCCAATCCGTGAGATGCAAAAGGGCCCAGCTGATGATTCAGCCGGGCCTTTTTTCGTTCTTCCTTATTTCATCAGGGAAGCCAGCGCCTTGTAGTCGCCCTTCAAATCCTGATAAAGCTTTTTATAGAGGTCATAGTAACCCATATAAATGTCATGGTTCTCCATGATCGGCTGCTGGGTGATGTTTTTGCGGATGATCGTATCGCAAGCTTCTTCAACCGAGTTGTAGACGCCCGCACCAACGCCCGCAAGGATCGCCACACCGAGGGCCGGCCCTTCATCCGCATGGATGGTATTGACCGGGCAGCCGTACATATCGGCCAGCATCTGACGCCATACTTTACTCCGTCCGCCTCCGCCGCAGGCCATCATATCCTGAACGTTGACGCCCATTTCACGGAAAACGTCGACACAATCGAGCTGGGAGTAGGCAACGCCTTCCAGCACGGCACGGATCAGATTGCCGCGGTCGTGGATGGCAGAAAGGCCGAAGAAAACGCCGCGCGCTTCAGAATCCGGATGCGGGGAACGCTCACCCATCAGATAAGGCAGATAGAGAAGCCCGCCAGCGCCGGGACCGACTTTATCCGCGAGTTTGTCCATAATCACATACGGATCGACTCCCTGCGCTTCCGCTTCGGCAATTTCAGGGGCGCAACAGGTATCACGAAGCCATTTCAGAGAAAGGCCGGCGGCAAGGGTGCAGCTCATGACAGTCCACTTGCCCGGGACGGATGCGCAGAGGGTATGTACCCTTCCCTTCGGGTCGATGGAGACAGAGTCGGAAACCGCATAGACAACGCCGGAAGTACCCAGTGTCGTAAACGCAACGCCGGATTTTACAACACCGGTGCCGACGGCAGCGGCAGCGTTATCACCTGCGCCGCCTACCACAATGGTGCCCGCCTTCAATCCGGTCAGCTCGGCAGCCTTGCTGTGAACCTCGCCGGTGACATCCGGAGACTCGTGCATGGAGCCGAGGAGCGAACGGTCGATATGGAGCTTGGTGAGGATTTCATCCGACCAACAGCGGTTCGAGATATCCATCAGCTGCATACCGGCTGCATCCGAAACCTCGGTCGCAAACTCGCCGGTCAGCATATAGCGGATGTAATCCTTCGGCAGAAGGATGTGGGCGCATTTCGCATAAAGGTCGGGCTCGTTGTTCTGAACCCAGAGAATTTTTGCGGCGGTGAAATTGGCAAGCGCCGGATTCGCAGTGATTTCGATCATCTTCTGCGCGCCGATCACACTGTTCATCTGCTCGACTTCCTTAGTCGTCCGCTGGTCGCACCAAATGATCGACTTCCGCAGGACGTTTCCGTCTTTATCCAGCATGACGAGGCCGTGCATCTGCCCGGAAAGGCCGACGCCTTTGATGTCTTCCGGGTTCACGCCGCTGGCCGAAACACAGTGTTTGATACCGTCGCGGGTCGCATTC
>JAAWBP010000137.1 GCA_022792755.1 Oscillospiraceae bacterium
GCCAGATTGTGGCTCTGGAGGCCGAGGGTTCGAATCCCTCTATCCACCCCAAACCGGGTCTGGACGCGGTTCGCGTTCGGACTCTTTTTTCTCAGCTTACCTTTTTAGTAATATAGTAACAGGCAGCCGTTTTCGAACGGCCGCCCAATCCAATTTTTTATTTGGTATGATCTTTTAGGGAGTCGTTGAATTCCTTCAGCTCCCTCTTCTTGTCCTCCAAAAGGCTGTTGAATGCGGTGTGATGAACCGCGCCTTCCAACGTGTATAAATGCACGAGACACAGGCGGGGATATACTTGTTTGAGTTTTAAAAACGCCTGTTTGGCGCCGAGCTCGACCAGTTTTTCGGATGAGTTGATCCCGACTGTCGTAAGCTTTCTCGCCATTTCCTTGCCGATGTTCATCATCGAGGTTAATTCTGCCATGTTTTTCTCCTAAATTGGATTTTGATTGTTCGTCCTCATTTTATCACAAGTTTCCGGTTGGTTCAATGAGTGTCGGTGAAATGACGGGGCTTTGATCAAACAGTGCGGCTGGCTTTTTATAGTTATCGTTTTTTCGGCCGCCGCTTATTTATGAAAACTGGGGTATCGCCAAGAGGTAAGGCAACGGACTTTGACTCCGTCATCCCGCTGGTTCGAATCCAGCTACCCCAACCACACCTGCGGTGGGCAAGTCGCGCACCGCAGGTTTTTCTGTATTTGAACTTTTTTGCCCGCGATTATAGTGGGTGCCTTTTTGTAACGCAAACCCAAATAAGGACAATCCGCTTTGCGGGTTGTCCTTATTTTTTAAGCTGGATTCGCTTTTGCCGCAGCAAAAGCGAATCCAGCTTCCTTTGCCAAACGCCAAAGAACTGCCTAAAATAGACGGTTCTTTCTTTTCCATTCACGAATTTTCACCTGATTCTATTTGGGGCAGCTGCCGCCCGCTCCTCCTCGCGGGGGAAAGGCGGCTGTATCTGTTCCATGGGATCTCGGTTTTGGAATGCCCCAGCCGCCGCGCAATCTCCTGGATGTCGTTATCCGACGGAGAGGTGGAATACTGCAAATGGGAGACAGCCTGTGCCTTTCCTCAAATTGCCGGTTTTTTCAGGCCGAGGTGGTGTCCCTCGGGCACTGAATTCCGCCGCATACCCATCGGCTTGCAGAAACCTCGTCCACTGTTTCTGGATTTGTGATACCATGTTGAAAGAAGTCGATTGTTTTAAAGGATGCGATTGACTTCTATCCTCTTTTATAATAAAATTAAAGTGTTAAGTTCTATGTTTTAGGGGCGCTTAGGCCCCGCCTAATGATAAAATAACGAGGCTTTCATCTGCCGTTTGGACAGTTGGAGAACGTCTTGGCTGTTTATGGGAAATTTGGCCGAGGCTGTTTCGTGGGTTATACAATGATGTATAACGACGGGTAAAGTTTTCCCCAGGCGATTTTGCGGAGGGTAAAGGCCCTTTCGAAGTCTTTTATCGAATGATGTTTGTTCTCTCGCTGTTTTACACGGATGGCGGGGTACAAAACCATGCCGTAATTGGCAGAATGGAAGGTAGAGGTATGAGTAAAATTTGGAGTCCAATGGAAACCCTGAGCCGCGAGGAGCTGCGGAAAATCCAGAGTGAACGGCTGGTGAACACCGTGAACCGGATGTATGAAAAGGCGCCCTACTTTAGAAAGAAGCTGCGGGAGATCGGCCTGGAGCCGGGCGATGTGAAATCGGTTGACGACCTGCATAAGCTCCCCTTTACATATAAATACGACCTGCGGGATAATTACCCGTTTGACATGTTCTGTGTTCCGATGGATGAGGTTGTCCGGATTCACGCCTCGAGCGGAACCACCGGAAAACAGATCGTTGTCGGCTACACCGAAAAGGATTTAGATATGTGGGCGGACAGCATGGCTCGCTGCCTGACCATGGCGGGAGGCAGCAGCAAGGATATCGTCCATGTTTCCTATGGGTACGGCTTGTTTACCGGTGGGCTCGGCGCCCACGACGGCGCCCAAAAGATCGGCGCGACGGTCGTTCCCGCTTCTGTCGGGAACACCAGCCGGCAGCTCAATCTGTTAAAGGACTTCGGCACGACGATGATCTGCTGTACTCCGTCCTACGCACTCCATCTCGCGGACGAGATGGAGGTAAATGGCATCACCAAGGACGATCTGAAGCTCCGGGCGGGCGTTTTCGGCGCGGAGCCTTGGAGCCAGGAGATGCGGGAGCAGATCGAGCAGCGCCTGGGCTTAAAGGCTTATGACGTTTACGGGCTGAGCGAGGTCGCCGGCCCCGGCGTCTCGATGAGCTGTGATTACAACTGCGGGATGCACATTGCGGCGGATAATTTTATCCCCGAAATCATCAACCCCGAAACCGGCGAGGTTCTGCCGGAAGGGGAGACCGGCGAGCTGGTCTTCACCTGCGTCAATAAAGAGGCGTTCCCTCTGATCCGCTACCGCACCCGCGACTTGTGCAGCCTCACCTATGAGCCCTGCGAGTGCGGAAGGACCAGCCCCCGGATGTCAAAGGTGACAGGCCGGTCGGATGACATGCTCATCATCCGCGGCGTCAATGTTTTCCCGTCCCAGATCGAAAGCGTCCTGCTCAAGTTCGATGACGTTGAACCGCACTATATGATCTATGTCGATCGCAAAAACAACACCGATACCCTGGAAATCCAGATCGAAATGACCCAAAAAATGTTCAGCGACACTGTCACGGCGATCGAAGGGCTCCAGGCGAAGCTCCGGGCGGAAATCGAATCGGTGCTGGGCATCAGCGCGGTGATCACCCTGGTCGATCCTAAGACCATTCCCCGCAGCGAGGGGAAGGCAAAGCGGGTTACCGACCTGCGCAAGATTTTCTGATCGGCGGTTTATCTCTTGGAATATCAAGTAAATCAGGCAGCGGAGATCGTTTTCTGTCCTTTTGCCTCCGCTTGTCTGAGAAAGGAATTCCCTTATGGCGGTTAAAATTATTGTATTGATCATCTTCGTTGCGGTGACAGCCGGGATCGGCCTCTATTGCCGCAGAAAAATCAAAAGCGTCAACGACTTTGTATTGGGCGGGCGGAACATCGGCCCGTGGCTGACCGCATTTGCCTATGGAACGTCCTACTTTTCGGCTGTCGTCTTTGTCGGCTACGCCGGGCAGTTCGGCTGGAATTTCGGCGTTTCCGCCACCTGGATCGGGATTGGGAACGCGGTGATCGGCAGCCTGCTCGCCTGGGTTGTACTCGGGCGGCGCACCCGTGTTATGACGAAACATTTTGAAGCGGCGACCATGCCGGAGTTCTTTGAAAAACGGTATCTCAGCAAGCCGATGAAGATCGCGGCGTCGGTCATCATCTTTGTCTTTTTGGTGCCCTACACCGCCTCGATCTACAAAGGCCTTTCGGGGCTGTTTTCGATGGCCTTCGGGATCGATTTTACCTGGTGCATCATCGGTATGGCGGTTCTGACCGGCATTTATGTCATCGCGGGTGGCTATATGGCGACTGCGATCAACGACTTTATCCAGGGGATCATCATGTTGATCGGAATCGTCGCCGTCATCCTCGCAGTGCTCAATGTTCACGGCGGCTTTATGGAATCGATGAACCAACTTTCTCAGATGGCCCCAGCGGGCGGCTCTGAGATGGCCGGGCCGTTTGTCTCCTTCTTCGGGCCGGATCCGGTCAACCTTTTGGGCGTCGTGATCCTGACGAGCCTCGGCACCTGGGGCCTTCCCCAGATGATCCACAAATTCTACACGGTCAAAAACGAAAAGACCATCAAAACCGGGACGATCATCTCCACGGTTTTCGCGTTGATTATCGCGGGCGGTTCCTATTTTATGGGGGGCTTCGGTCGGCTGTTTGTAGAGGGGGATACCCCCGCCGCGGGGTTTGACAGCGTGGTTCCCACCATGCTCCAAAGCCTTCCCGACCTATTGATCGCGGTGGTCATCATCCTTGTTCTCTCCGCGTCGATGTCGACCCTGTCGTCGCTGGTCATTACCTCCAGCTCGACCTTTACCATCGACTTTTTAAAGGGGATTTTCTTTAAAAAGATGGAGAATAAGCGCCAGATGCTGGTGATCCGGATCCTCTGCGCTGCCTTCATCCTGCTCTCTGTCCTGATTGCCCTTAACCCCAACAGCCTGATTACAAGTTTGATGTCCATCTCCTGGGGCGCGTTGGCGGGCGCTTTTCTCGGGCCGTTTTTGTATGGCCTGTTCTGGAAGGGCACTACCAGAGCAGGGGTCTGGGCTGGTTTTATCTCCGGCGTGGCGATCACTTTGACCGGATTGATCCTCCAGCTGACGGGGACGCTCCTTCCCGCGCCGCTCGCCCTTTTCAATTCTCCCCTCAACGTCGGCGCTTTTGCGATCGTTTTCTCGCTGGTCGTCGTCCCGCTGGTCAGCCTCGTCACCCCCAAAATGCAGAAGGCGCATCTGGAACGGGCCTTTGCCTGCTATGACGAGACGGTTTCCGCATCCCACAAACATGCACTTAATGAAGTAGAGGAAGAATATATCAATGGCAACGAATAATTACTGGCAGAAAGAGATCGAAACAATGAAACGCCCCGAATTGGAGGCGCTTCAGCTTGAGCGGTTAAAATACATTGTCAATTATTGCTATGAGCGGGTTCCGTTTTACCGGAACCGGTTTGACGAAATCGGCTTGAAGCCGGGCGATATCCGCTCGTTTCGGGATGTGGAAAAGATCCCCTTCACCACAAAAGATGACATCCGGGACAACTATCCTTTCGGCCTGTTTGCGGTGCCGCGGAAGCAGATCGTGCGGATGCATGCCTCAAGCGGAACCACCGGCAAGCCGACGGTGGTGGGATATACCCGCAACGACCTGGAGACCTGGTCCGACCTGGTCGCACGCCTCTGCGTGGCGGCTGGGGCAAACGATGAGGACATCGCCCAGATTTCCTTTGGATACGGGCTGTTTACCGGGGCGCTCGGCCTGCATTACGGCTTGGAAAAGATCGGCGCGTCAGTTGTGCCTGCTTCGAGCGGGAATACCGAAAAGCAGGTGATGCTGATCAAGGATTTTGGGGCGACGTTGCTGATTGCGACGCCTTCCTACGCGCTCCACATCGGGGAGGTTGCCCGCGACATGGGCTATACCCCGGATGATTTGAAGCTGCGGCTGGGACTGTTCGGTTCAGAGGGTTGCACGGAAGAAATGCGTGACGCGGTGGAAGAAAGCCTCGGCATCTTCGCAACCGACAACTATGGCATGAGCGAGCTGATGGGCCCCGGCGTTTCAGGCGACTGTGAGTTCCGCACTGGGATGCATATTGCGGAGGATCATTTCTATCCTGAGATCATCGACCGCAACACCCTCAAACCGCTTGGAGAAGGGGAGATCGGCGAACTGGCGATCACCACCCTCACCAAAGAAGGGTTCCCGCTTCTGCGGTACCGCACCAAGGATATCACCAAGATCAATTACACGCCCGACTGCCCCTGCGGCAGAACCGGCGCCCGGATGGCGAAAATCATGGGGCGGAGCGACGACATGTTTAAGATCAAGGGGGTCAACGTCTTCCCGTCGCAGATTGAGAGCGTCCTGGTGACGACTCCCCATATCGGGCCGCAGTACCAGCTCATCCTCACCCGCACCGGGTTTATGGACAACATCGAGGTCGTCGTCGAGGTCGTGGACGGCTCCCTTCTGGAGCGTTATTCAGAGCTTGAAAAGCTCGAGAATAACATCCGTCACCGCTTGCAGACCGTTTTAGGGCTCGACTGCAAAATCACTCTCAAAGAGCCCCGTTCGATTGAACGGACAGCTGGAAAGGCCAAGCGGGTGATCGACCTGCGGAATAAAGGAACGATTTAGGTTTGACAGAACCCAGCCGTTTTCTGTGTGCGGCGGGAACATTTTTAAAGATAACGCCGCTGCACAGCGGCAGATGGGACGGTTTGAATGAAAAAATTATTGTTGGGCAATGACGCGGTCGCGCGGGGGCTCTATGAGGCGGGATGCCGGGTGGTTTCGAGCTATCCCGGCACGCCGAGTACTGAGATCACCGAGGCTGCGGCGAAATACGAAGAGATTTACAGCGAATGGGCGCCGAATGAAAAGGTCGCCTGTGAAACGGCTTATGGCGCTTCGATGGCAGGGGCTCGCTCCTTCTGCGCCATGAAGCACGTTGGGCTGAATGTTGCGGCCGATCCGCTTTTTACGGCGGCCTATTCCGGGGTGAACGGCGGCTTTGTCATAGCGGTGGCCGACGACTCCGGGATGCACTCCTCTCAGAATGAGCAGGATTCCCGCCACTATGCGGCGGCTTCCAAGGTTCCGATGCTCGAGCCCGCCGACTCTGCGGAGTGCCTTGCGTTTACAAAGCTCGCCTTTGAGATTTCGGAGCGGTTCGACACACCGGTCATCCTCCGGCTTTCGACCCGCATCTCCCATTCGCAGGGCTTGGTCGAGCTCTCCGAACGTGAGGAGCGGCCGCTCCGGGAATATGTAAAAAATCCGGCAAAATATGTGATGATGCCTGCAAATGCAAAGGGCCGTCATGTCTTTGTCGAAGAACGCACCCTCAAGCTCAGGGAATACGGCGCTGCGTGCCCTGCGAATCAGGTAATCGAGGGCGGCCCGATCGGGGTCATCACATCGGGGATCGCCTACC
Source organism: Oscillospiraceae bacterium (assembly GCA_022792755.1). GTDB lineage: Bacteria > Bacillota > Clostridia > Oscillospirales > Ruminococcaceae > Metaruminococcus_A. The sequence continues at coordinate 6,629 of JAAWBP010000137.1, forward strand.
AGTACGCCCGTGAGGCGCTGGGAGACCGCGCTTCTTACCTGAAGCTCGGGTTGATCCATCCGCTGGACGAAAAGATGATCCTCGACTTTGCCAAAAAGTTTGAAACGGTTTATGTCATCGAGGAGCTCGACAGCATCATCGAAGATTTCTGCAAGGCGCATGGGGTCGGCGTCATTGGAAAGGAACTGTTTTCCTACATTGGTGAGTATACGGCGGAGGAGATCCGGAAAAAAATTCTGGGAGAGTCCACCCCTTTCCTCACCGTCGATCAGGCGGTTCCGGTGCGTCCGCCGGTTCTCTGCCCCGGCTGTCCTCATCGCGGCGTCTTTTATGTGCTGAATAAGCTCAGGGTTTTTGTCAGCGGGGATATCGGCTGCTACACCCTCGGCGCGGGGGCGCCTCTTTCAGCGCTCGACACCACCATCTGCATGGGGGCCTCTGTTTCGGGGCTCCATGGTTTCAATAAAGCCCGCGGCGTGGACTGGGAGAAAAAATCGGTTGCGGTGATCGGGGATTCCACCTTCATCCACTCTGGGATCACCGGGCTGATCGATATCGCCTACAACGCCAGTAATTCGACTGTCATCATCCTGGACAACAGCATCACCGGCATGACGGGGCATCAGCAGAACCCGA
>JAAWBP010000008.1 GCA_022792755.1 Oscillospiraceae bacterium
AGAGGTGCCGAAATCGACCGATAAGATATGCATCGCGTTTCTCCTTCTTTCTATTGCAGGGGCGGAGTACCTCCGCCGGTGGTTCGCACACGAACGTTCTGCCAGTCTCTAAGCTTTTATCCTGCGAGGTCCGTGGCCGGGTCGGACAATTCGCACACTAATGTTTTTACAAATCTATAAGTGATTGTCCTGCGAGACGTGTTATGCACAATTTTCACACCCGGCGTGCCGCACAGGGCAGGGAACCCCTGCGGGCAATCCGCACACCAGCGTTTTACCGCCTTTAGTTTCAATCCTGCGAGGCGCATGAAGCAGAATAACTACAATGTACCGCGCGGGGTACCAACATTATTACTATTCTGCCTGCGGATCGCGTATTGTTCAGCCGGGATCACCCGGCGCGGCGAACCGCCGCTGGTAATTCGCACACCCAAGAGTTTACCGGTCTTTAGGTTTTAGTCCTGCGAGATGCCTAAGACAACGTGCCACGCGGGCTACCAATGTTATTACTTATTCTGCCTGCGGATCGCGTATTGTTCAGCCGGGATCACCCGGTCTGCCCGGTCACGGGTGGACGCTCAGGGCTGGTTGAATTCCAGCTTGATTTTGAACTTGTCGCCCCGGAAGACCACCGACGAGCACTCGACCGGGAGCTCCCCGGCGGTGTAGATCGTCGTGTTGAGGAGCAGGAGGGGGAAGGCCGGGCGGACGGCGAGGAGCTCCGCCTCGTCGATCGAAGCGGTGGTGGACTCCAGCGTCTCCACCCTGCGCAGGATCTTGTGGTGGTAGACCTGCTCCATAATGTCGCAGAGCTGGTGATGCTCGAAATCCTGCATCTCCAGGTCGCGGCAGACGCTGCGGGGGATGTAGGAGGTGTGAACCGAAAGCGGCTCCCCCTTGACGAACCGCACCCGCTTGATGGTGGTGACGTCGGCCCCCGGTTCGATCTCCAGCCGCTTCGCCATTTTGGAGGGGCAGGAGACGACCCCAATGTTGATCACCCGGGTCGAGGTTTCATACCCCATCTGCTCAAGCTGCTGGGTGATCCCCATCTGGGAAAGGGGGCGGCTGACGATCTTCGGCTCTGCCACAAAGGTGCCTTTACCGGGCACACGGTAGAGAAGCCCCGCGTCAACCAGCCGGGTCAAAACGGCGCGGACGGTCATCCGGCTGATGCCGTACTTCCGGCTGAGCTCGTTTTCGGAGGGGATGCAGGAGTGAACCGCCCATTCTTCATTATCCAGCTGCCGGCGCAGGAGCTCCTCAAACTGGAGGTGGAGCGGCTGGGGGCTCTGGCGGTTCAGGCAGTTTTCCACGGCAATCCCTCCTCAAAAATATTTTTTAAGTTCGACAGGTATATACAAGTTGATACCGCTATCAGGATAACATATCCTTTGACAGAAGTCAAGGGGGAAAACCGGTCAAAAATCTGTTTACAGAATTGGCACTGTTTTCTAAATTGAAACGGAGCGAATCTATTTTATCGGCTTTTCAATCATATGATTATTCAGACGGGTTTCTCCGCCTCTGGCGGGCTTTTTCCCGAAAAACGGCGCCGTCCGCGATTTTTAAGAGGATGCGGGGGCAGACTAAAGACAACTGGATCAAAAACGGACAGGAGGATTCTATTATATGTCATGGCACGATCAGGATTTTCAGACAGTTGAAAAAGAGCTCGGAACCGGAGCGGAGGGACTTTCAGAAGGGGAAGCGGCCGCCCGGCTGGAGCGGTACGGCGAAAACAGGCTCCGGGGCGGAAAGAAAAAATCCGGGCTCCAGCGCTTTTTAGATCAGTTCAAAGATGTAATGATCCTCATCCTGCTGGCGGCCGCCGCGGTTTCTTTCATCATCGCCTTTACCGAAGGCCGCCCGAAGGATTTTTTTGAGCCGATCTTGATCCTGGCGATCGTCGTCATCAACGCGGTGATGGGGGCGGTGCAGGAGAGCCGGGCGGAAAAGGCGCTCGACGCCCTGAAAGACCTCTCCGCGCCCCATGCAAAGGTTCGGCGGGAGGGCCGGGAAAAAACGGTGGAAGCCTCGAAGCTGGTTCCCGGAGACCTGATTTTACTGGAGGCCGGGGATTTGATCCCCGCCGATGCCAGATTGATCGAATCGGCCAGCCTGAAGGCGGAGGAATCGGCGCTGACCGGGGAGTCGGTTCCCAGCGAAAAGGACGCCCGGGCCGAAGTCCCGGCGGACGCGCCGGTCGGAGACCGGAAAAACATGGTCTATTCCGGGTGCAGCGTCACCTATGGCCGGGGAAGGGCGGTCGTTGTCTCCACCGGGATGGAGACCGAGATGGGCCGGATCGCCCACCTGCTCGAAGGGGAGGATGAAACCCAAACCCCGCTCCAGCAGAGGCTTTCGAAGCTTGGAAAATACCTGGGGATTGCCGCTCTCGCCGTCTGCGCCGTCATCTTCGCGATCGGGATGATCGACGGCATCCCGCCGATGGAGATCTTCATGACGGCGGTTTCACTGGCTGTTTCGGCGATCCCGGAGGGGCTTCCGGCCATCGTCACCATCGTCCTTTCGATCGGCGTCCAGCGGATGGTGAAGAAAAACGCCATCATCCGGCGGTTACCGGCTGTGGAGACGCTGGGGAGCGCCTCGGTGATCTGCTCGGATAAAACCGGAACCCTGACCCAGAACCGGATGACCCTCACCGAAGCCTACGCCGACAGCGGGGAACGGGAAAAAATTTCCGGGGAAAACGGGGAGGCAATCCGGGAGCTGCTCCGCTATGGAACCCTTTGCAGCGACGGGTCGGTGACAGTTGAGGACGGGAAGGAGCGGCTTTTGGGCGATCCGACCGAAACGGCGATCGTCCTCGCGGCTTACAGGAACGGGTTGGAAAAAGAACGGCTCGCGGCGGAAGCTCCCCGCCTCGCAGAAATCCCGTTCGATTCCGACCGGAAGCTGATGACCACCGTCAACCGGATCGATGGGAAAAACATCGTAATCGTCAAAGGGGCCTTTGACGTTCTCGCCGCCCGCTGCACTGCCGGGGATCTGGGCGCGGCCCGGGAAGAAGCCGGCCGGATGAGCCGGGAAGCCCTCCGGGTGCTGGCGGTCGCCTGGAAGGAGATCGGCGAAGTGCCGCAGAAGCCGGCTCCCGAGGAGCTGGAACAGGGCTTGGCCTTTTTGGGGCTGGTCGGGATGATCGACCCGCCCCGTCCGGAGGCGGGGGAAGCGGTCAGGGTCTGCCGGGAGGCCGGGATCAGGCCGGTCATGATCACCGGGGACCACGTCGAGACCGCTTCCGCCATCGCCAAAAGCCTCGGCATCCTGCTGGACGGGGAGGATGCGGTGACCGGCCCCGCGCTCGCCCAGATGAGCGAGGAAGAGCTGAAAAACCGGGTTCGCACCATCTCGGTCTACGCCCGGGTGTCGCCGGAGGATAAAATCCGGATCGTCAAAGCGTGGCAGGCGCAGGGGGAGGTCGTCTCGATGACCGGGGACGGCGTCAACGACGCGCCTGCCCTCAAGGCAGCGGACATCGGCTGCGCTATGGGGATCACCGGAACCGACGTCGCCAAGGGCGCAGCCGATATGACCCTGACCGACGACAACTTTGCGACCATCGTCGACGCGGTGCGGGAGGGCCGGGGCATCTACGACAACATCAAAAAAGCGGTGGTTTTCCTCCTCGGCACCAACATCGGCGAGCTGCTGACCGTCTTTTTCGCCATGCTCTTCTGGAGGAATTCCCCCCTGCTTTCGATGCAGCTGCTCTGGATCAACCTGGTGACCGACAGCCTGCCGGCCGTCGCCCTCGGGATGGAGCCGGTGGACAGCGCGGTGATGAAGCGGGGCCCCAAGCCGAAAAACGAGGGGGTTTTTGCCCACGGGATGGGGGTGCGGGTTGTTTTGCAGGGCGCGCTTTTCGCCGCGCTGACCCTCTTCGGGTTTTGGTATGGCTGGCAGGCAACCGGGGCGCTGGAGGGCGGCCGGACGATGGCTTTCCTTATTCTCTCTGCGACCCAGGTGATCCACGCCTTCAACATGCGCTCCGACCGCTCCCTGTTCAAGATCGGGCCGTTTGGAAACCGGAAGCTGAACGCGGCCGCGCTGATCTCCGCCGCATTGATTGCGCTGGTGGCCTTCGTCCCACCGCTAGGGGCGG
>JAAWBP010000138.1 GCA_022792755.1 Oscillospiraceae bacterium
AAATCTGAAACGGGGAAAATAATTTTATCAAAAAGAGGTGTAGTAAAAATGGCAAAATTCTTTTATCAGGGGCATGGCAGCCTTCGGTTCCAAACAGACGGGGGAACCGTAATCTATCTCGACCCATTCGCGGGGGAGGGGTATGACCTCCCTGCCGATCTGATCCTCGTCACCCACGGGCACCACGACCACAACGTCGTGTCCCTTCCGGCCACACAAAAGGACTGTGCGGTCATCACCCATGAGGATTCTCTTAAGGGCGGGGAATACCACCGCTTCTCGGTCAAGGATGTCGAGGTCGAGGCAGTGCCCGCCTACAACTCCCACCACGACCGGGCGGAGTGCGTCGGATACCTTCTCCGCTTCGACGGCTTGACCGTCTACGCTTCAGGGGATACCTCGACGACCGACTGGATGAAGGAGACCGCGCCGGGGCTTGGGATCGACTACGCCTTTTACCCCATCGACGGGATCTACAACATGGATGCGGCCGAAGCTTCCGCCTGCGCCGCAGCCGTCGGTGCGCGGCACAGCATCCCGATCCATATGAAGCCGGGCGAACTGTTTGACCGCCGGGCGGCTGAGGCTTTCCAGGCGAGCGGGCGGATCATCGTTGCGGCAGGGGAGGAGCTCTCCCTATAAGTTTTTCTCTTCCACCGCTTGACAAAATGTGTTACAATAGGTTCCATCCCCTTTTTGCCGGGCGGCGGAAGGGGATGGAACCTATATTTTTGGAAAGCAGGGATCAAGTGGCAGAGTTTGCTTTGGGCTCCAAAGAGGAGCGCAGGTCATTTTATAAGTCGGTCTTTTTTCTGGTGCTGCCGATGGCGCTCCAGAACTTAATCAACGTCGCTGTCACCTCGGCGGACGTGCTGATGCTGGGGAGCGTCGGGGAAACCGTCCTCTCCGCCTCGTCGCTGGCAGGTCAGGTTCAGTTTGTGATGACGCTGATCTTTTTCGGCCTCACCTCAGGGGCGGCGGTGCTGACGGCTCAATACTGGGGTAAGGGGGATACAAAAACCATCGAGAAGGTCATCGGGATCGCGATGCGGTTTTCGATCCTGGTCGCCTTCCTTTTCACAGTTGTGGTGGAGCTTTTCCCCTACCAGGTGATGTCGATTTTTACGGCGGAGCAGCCGGTGATCGAGGAAGGGGTCAAATACCTCCAGATTGTGGCGGTTTCCTATCTGCTCACTTCGGTGACGATGGTCTATCTGAACATCATGCGGAGCGTGGAAAAGGTGGTCATCTCCACCATCGTCTACCTTTGCTCCCTGCTGTGCAATATCGGGGTCAATGCGGTGCTGATTTTCGGGCTTCTGGGCTGCCCGAAGCTCGGCATCCAGGGCGCGGCGATCGGGACGGTCATTGCCCGTACGCTGGAGCTGGCCATCACGCTGGTCTATTCCCGGAAGAAATCCAACCCGGTCCGTCTCCACTTTAAAAACCTTTTTGTCCGGAACAAAATTCTGTTCCGCGACTTTTTCCGGTTCTCGATCCCCGTCACCCTCAACGAGCTGATGTGGGGGCTCGGCGTGTCGATGAACTCGGTCATCATCGGCCATCTGGGAAGCCCGGTGGTCGCGGCGAACTCGGTCGCGCAGGTCACCCGTCAACTCGCGACGGTGGTCGCTTTCGGGATTGCGAACGCCACGGCGATCCTGATCGGCAAGGCGATCGGGGGGAATCTCTACGACAAGGCGAGGCTCTACGCCAAGCGCTTTCTCCGGCTCACCCTGATCTTCGGCGGGATCGGCGCGCTGATTGTTCTGGGGGTTGCCCCGGTTGTCCTCGCGTTGATGAACCTTTCCGCCGAAGCGCAGGGGTACCTCGTCATCATGATGGGGGTCATGTCCTATTTCGTCTTCGGACAGGCGATCAACACCACCATGATTGTAGGGATTTTCCGCGCCGGAGGGGACACCAAATTCGGACTTTTTCTTGACGTGTCGACCATGTGGGGCGGCTCGATCCTGCTCGGCGCCCTCTGTGCCTTCGTCTTCCATTGGAGCATCCCCTGGGTTTATGTGGTTTTAATGAGCGACGAGATCATCAAGCTTCCCTTTACCATCTGGCGGTATAAGAGCCAGAAATGGCTTCGCAATGTGACCCGGGATTTTTGATGTTCTTTGCCGCACCCTCCCCTTCTCTGCCCGGAATCGCCGCCCTCTTTGGCTAGACCACACCTGTCGGCAGAGCGGAAGAGACGTTTGCGGATAGAAGAAACTGGGACCCATATGGGATTTATAGAATGGCCCGCGGTGCCGGAAGAAAAAGCAGCTAACAAAAGGGAAAGCACAGGCAAATAAAATGCCTGTGCTTTCTGGTGTCCAGTAAAAGGGGTGCCGAACACCAAGGGGTAATTATATAGCAAACGCCGAAGCGTTGCCAGCAAAAAAGAATAACTGAGTCGATCCTGTATATAATTATACTATATATAATAAGAGGTTACAAGTCCTTACTTAATTATTTATACTGAATATATCAACAGAAAAGTAGGGGTAACTTCATGTTAAACTATAGAACCGACTGGGGCAGGTGTGAAATCGTTCTGGAAGAGTACCTGTCGAAGAACAAGATCAGCAAGAGCAGTTTGACGAAGACGGCGGAGCTCCAATACACACAGCTGCAGGCGTACTGCAAGAATATCATCCAACGGCCTGATCTGGGCGTACTCTCGAGGATCTGCTTTGCTTTGAACTGTGATGTTTCGGATTTGATCCACTATTTCCCCCCTGAGAAACCCCAGAAAGAGGAATGAGCGGCGGGCTTTGGCGGCCATAAAGCCCTGCCTCCGCATTCAATCCGCCCCTTGCTATTAAAAAACAGTAAAAAGCGCCCCCTGCCTAGGCAGGGGGCGCTTTGGATTGGAGAGGAACTGACGCCGTTTAAAAGGTCAGCAGGATATTTTACGCAGCCGGATCGCAATGTATTCCTTCCCCGGGAGCGGAACGCGGAACTTCCCGGTCTGGACGCCGAGGCTGGTCTCGGTCATCTCCCAGGTGTCGAGCACCGCGACCTCCCATTTCTCCTCCCCAAAGTCGAAGTCGCGGAAGGAGGGGCGGAACCAGCTGAAATAGTAGAGCTTATAGCTTTCATCCTTTGAAACGCCGCAGGTCTCGTCGAAATTGTACCAGTACCTCTTCACCATCGGGGAAAGGCCGCAGCCCGGAATTTCGGCGTAAATCTTTTGAAGGAACTTGAGGCGGGCGGGGCAGTCGCCGTAGAGCTTCCCCCCGTGAGACCACCAGAGGACGTCGTCGTGTCCCAGATAGGTTTCACCGTGCCCGGCGTAGCCGCCCCGGACGGCCGCCTCCCAGAACCGGCGGACGAGCTCCTGGCCGGAGATGTTCCCCCAGCACCAGTTGATGTTCCCCTCGTAGCAGATTTCATCCCAGACAATCGGCTTTTTATACCGTGTCCGCAGGTCGGCCGTCAGCTCGGTCGAGAGGTGGAGATCCTGCCGCTGAAGGCTGCAATGGGTGATCCAGGGGCGGGTGTGATCGTAGAAGGGGATGCAGTTGTGGATGGAACGGAGCCGCCCGTACGGGTCGTTTTCGCAGATCACTCCAGCGAGCCGCTCCCAGTCGGCGACGGTCTTCGCCTTCAGCAGATCGTATTCGTTGGCGAGCGCCCACCAGACGTTGCGGAAGGCCGCGACCCGGGCGATGAGGTATTTGAAATACCGGTCGTCGTTTTCAGCCCCCATGTCGGAAAAGCCCCAGCGGTCGTAGGGGTGGAGCATGATGATGTCAGCCTCGATCCCAAGGGCTTGCAGGTCGGCAATCCGGCGCTCCAGATGGCGGAAATAGGCGGGATTGAAGCGGGTAAAGTCCCATCCGCTTTCCCGGGAGCCCTCAAAGGGGTAGCAGAACGGCTCGTTGTGGTTGTAGTCGTAATGCTTGGGGAAGACACAGAAGCGGATTTTATTAAAGGCGCTCTCCCGGAGGGTTTCGAGGGTCTGCTCCTGCAATTCCTCCGACTGGAGATGCCAGACATAGCAGGTGGTGCCGATCGAGTAATGCGCCGTCCCGTCCTCATAAGCGAAATGATAGGTGTCCGCCACCCGGACGGGGCCGTGGTTTCCTGCGGAGGGCGGAGTGACGGTAAAACTGCCGGCGGCTGTCTCGTCCGAAAAGCTCCCGGAGATTTCGTACCGGTACTCCCCCTCGAACGAAGGCATGAACCGCACTTTATAAACGCCCTCCCCGTCGTAGAAGCCGCTCACCTCCACCTCCTGGCAGGGGTGGGTAAACCGCCCGCGGATTTCACAGTCGGTGAAGGGATTGCCGTCCGTTCTGCCGGTCAGGGCGATTTCGAACATCCCCCAGCGCTCCACCTGTTCCGTTTTGTTTTGCACCATATCAGTCACCATGCGGCCCCGGCAGCCCACTGCCCAGCGCCGCCCTTTCTTCACATTTTTCTTTCCTTAGCATACCATCTGTCAAACACTCAAGCAAGGAACAAACTGCACAAAGCTTTTCTGATATTTTGTATCAATGGGGAAAATTTGGTTTAAAATTGAAATGTGGCATCTTTTTTCTCATCTTCCCCGATGCGGCAAAAACTCCTTGCATTCGCATTTTCCCCATGATATCATAGGCTTATCCGGGCGGGGACAAGCCCTGCCCTAAAGACGCGATGATATGCCAACACAACAGGAGGAACAACCATGGAAAATTTCAGATTTTATGCGCCTACTTACTTTGCCTTCGGACAAGGCAGTGAAAAAAGCGTCGGCGAGCTGGTCAAACGGTTCGGCGGCAGCAAGGTTCTGCTCCATTACGGCGGCGGCTCGGTCAAACGCAACGGCGTTTTCGACGCGGTAACCGCCTCTTTGAAAGAATACGGCCTCCCCTACGTCGAGCTGGGCGGCGTTCTGCCGAACCCCCGCAGCGGTCTGGTTTACCAGGGGATCGACCTCTGCCGCAAGGAGGGGATCGACTTCATCCTGGCGGTCGGCGGTGGCAGCACCATCGACTCGGCGAAGGCCATCGCAGCGGGCGTGCCCTACGACGGGGATTTCTGGGACTACTATTCCAAGGGAATCCCGGTGACCGAAGCCCTCCCGGTCGGGACGGTTCTCACCATCGCGGCGGCGGGGAGCGAGGGCTCGCCCGACACCGTGATCACCCACGAAAATGGAATGCTCAAACGGGGCGGCACCGGCGAAGCGCTCCGCCCAAAGTTCTCAGTCCTCAACCCCGCGTACACCTGCACCCTCCCTCCCTATCAGACCGCCTGCGGGATCACCGACATCATGGTTCATGTCATTGAGCGGTATTTCACCAACACCAAGGACGTCGAGATCACCGACCGGCTCTGCGAGGCTGTCCTCCAGACGATGATCGAGGAAGCGCCGAAGGTGATCGCCGACCCCCAAAACTATCAGGCGCGGGCGAATATCATGTGGGCCGGGATGGTCGCCCACAACAACATCTGCGGCGTCGGCCGGGAGCAGGATTGGGCCAGCCACAACATCGAGCACGAGCTCTCCGCCCTATACGACTGCGCCCACGGCGCGGGCTTGGCGGTGATCTGCCCCGCCTGGATGTCCTACGTCTACAAGCACGATATCGACCGCTTTGCCCAGTTCGCCGTCCGGGTCTGGCACTGCGACATGAATTTTGCGAATCCGGAGGCCACCGCGCTCGAAGGAATCGCCCGGTTTAAAGGCTTCTTGGCTTCCATCGGGATGCCGCTCGATTTCGCCGGACTCGGCGCAAAGGAGGAGGACATCCCCGCCATGGTCGAGACGCTGGGCCTCGGAGCGGAAGGGACGACCGGCGGCTTCGTCAAGCTCGGGAGCAAGGACGTCGACGCAATCTACCGCCTGGCGCTGTAGGTTTTAAAAATCCCGCTCTGTCAGCCTGGCGATAAAGCGAAAGGCGGCGCGTCCCGTTTTTTGAAACGGCGGGGGGCGCCGCTCCTTTCATCCGGCGGCAAAAATCGGGCCAACCGGAGCGGAATGCCGCCGTGATCCTCTGCGATGGCCCAAAAAGGAGAAAACGAAGATGATGAAGCGAATTAGCCTCCCGGTGCAGTTGTCGCAGCTTGACAGCAGGCTGTGCCGGGAATAGCAGGCTTGCTATCTGTTAACTGCACCTGTTACCGATGAAGATTCAATACGAGAAGGGGGGGTGATCCCCCTGAACGAAAAGGAGCAGTTACCATGAAACAATCAGCGGAATTCAAACGAATCTGGAAAGCGGAGGAGGAGCGGGTGCTCCAGGGGTGGGATTTCTCCTGCCTGGATGTGAGATGCGAAAGCACCCCGCTGCCCTGGGATTATAGGGAACAGGTTTCTGCCCATCTCAGGCCGGGCAGCCGTCTGCTCGACATTGCGACGGGCGGCGGGGAGTTCCTCCTTTCCCTCGGGCATCCACCCCGTCTCACCGCCGTCACCGAGGATTATCCCCCAAATGCCGCGCTGTGCAGGGAACGGCTTGTTCCTCTCGGGATCACTGTTTCACAGACCCTCGACGGCGGCAGACTGCCCTTCGGCGACGGCAGCTTAGACGTGGTCATCAACCGGCACGGCAGCTTCCGCGCGGAGGAAGTTTTCCGCGTTCTGTCGGCCGGCGGGGTTTTCATCACCCAGCAGGCCGGTTCGGAAAACAACCGGGAACTCTCAGCGCGGCTGATCAAGGGCTTCACCCCTCCTTTCCCGGATCACAATCTCGAAGGATGTCTGGACGGGCTGCAGCAGGCAGGCTTTACAGAACTGCAAGGGGAGGAGGCATTCCCGGCCCTGCGGTTTTACGACGTGGGGGCGCTGGTCTGCTTTGCCAAAGCGATCGTCTGGGAATTCCCCGGCTTTTCGGTGGAACGGGATTTCGGCCGCCTCTGTGCCTGCCAGGAAGAGCTTGAGCGAAACGGATTCCTCCAAAGCAGAGAGCATCGGTTCCTAATCCTCGCGAAAAAACTGTAGACAGCAGTTTATCCTTTCATCAAAAACAGCCAAGGGATCGAATCCCTTGGCTGTTTCTTTGCCAGCAATATGAATTACTTTACCTACCTTGACACCAGTGCTCACGGCGGTCAAGCCGGATCACAGCACCAGGCAGGTATCCTGCACCAGCTTCGCCATCTCGTAGGCGAATTTCCGGATTGCAGGGAGGTCGCGCTTTTCCTCCGGCTGGGCGCGCCAATCCTCGATCTTCGCGGAGGGCGGATCCCACATCGGGACGAGCTCGTTTGCCTCCAAAATGTTGACGCAGCGCTCCGCCGCCTCCAGGATGTCGTCGCTGGTGACCGCCTTGCTGTGGAAGAGGGTGATCTCCTCCGTGTTGA
>JAAWBP010000139.1 GCA_022792755.1 Oscillospiraceae bacterium
CCGGCATGACGGGGCATCAGCAGAACCCGACCACCGGTTACAATATCAAAGGGGATCCGGCGGCCGCTGTCAACCTGGAGGCGCTCTGCAAGGCGGTTGGCATCGATCGCGTCAGGGTGGTCGATCCCTTTGACATCGCAGGAGTCGAAACGGCTGTCCGAGAGGAGCTGGAAGTAGATGCGCCTTCTGTGATCATCGCCCGGCGGCCCTGTGCGCTTTTGAAAACGGTGAAAGCGAAACCGCCGGTCGCCGTTGATCCTGAAAAATGCAAAAAGTGCGGCATGTGCTTTAAAATGGGCTGCCCTGCGGTCAAGAAGGGGGCAGACGGCAAGCCTGTGATCGACACCACCCTCTGCACCGGCTGCGGCCTTTGTACAAAGGCTTGTAAATTCGACGCGCTCAAGGAGGATGGAGATGTCTGTTAAAAGTATTATGATTGTCGGTGTGGGCGGCCAGGGAACGCTGCTCGCCAGCCGGATTATCGGAAATGCGCTGATCGACTGCGGTTACGACGTCAAGGTTTCCGAGGTGCACGGCATGTCCCAGCGGGGCGGCTCGGTCGTTACATATGTCCGCTATGGGGAAGAAGTCGCCTCGCCTGTTGTGGAAAAGGGTGGTGCGGATATTATCGTCGCGTTTGAGCAGCTGGAAGCCCTCCGCTGGCTTTCTTACCTCAAGCCGGATGGGAAGATGATCATCAACACCCAGAAGATCGACCCGATGCCGGTGATCACTGGCGCGGCGGCCTATCCGGATGGGATTCTGGAGACGATCGGGAAAAGCGGCGTTTCGTATGAAGCGATCGATGCGCTTTCCCTTGCGAATGAGGCCGGGAATTCAAAAGCGGTTAATGTGGTTCTCCTCGGCCTGATGGCAAAACACTCTGAAATCGGAAAGGACGTCTGGGTGAAGTCGCTCAGGAACACCGTACCGGAAAAGTTTCTGGAGCTGAACCTGAAGGCGTTTGAATTGGGTTACCAACAATAATAAGGAGGGGTCGGCAATGATCATTAAGCAAATCTCTGTTTTTGTGGAAAACAAATCGGGAAGGCTCGCACAGATCACCAAGGTGTTGGCGGACAACGGCATCGATATCCGCGCACTCTCCCTGGCGGATACCACCAAATTCGGCATCCTGCGTTTTATTGTGAATGAACCGGAGAAGGCGCAGAAGGCGCTTCGGGAGGCCGATCTGACCGTTTCGATCACCGATGTCATCGCTGTCTCTGTCGAAGACCAACCGGGTGGGCTTGCGTATCCGCTTAGCATTTTGAACGAAAAAGAGATCAACGTGGAGTATATTTACGCCTTTGTTGGCGCACCGCATGACAAAGCCTTTGTCATTCTCCGGGTTGACGACAACGAGAAGGCTGTGAAGGAACTTCAAGCTTGCGGGGTTTCACTGCTTTGCACCAAGGATATTATGAAAATTTAGTCAAAAGATGAATCAGAAAAGGCCGGCGTTCACAGAACGCCGGCCTTTTTGTGATATTGACCTGAAAGAAGTACGATTGTGGCGGGACCTCCCTGGTTATGAAGCGATGAGCTTCACACAGGATTTTTTAGCGGGGATTTCCCGGTGGAACTTGAAAAGATTTGCCATCCCGCTGTGTTTGGAAGGGTTCCGACAAAAGAAACGCGCCGACATCTATATGATGCCGGCGCGTCGTTTTACGTTTCAAACTTTGAATACTTTTATTTGCCGAGCCGCTCTTCCAAGCCCTCGAGCTCTTTGACCAGCTCTTTCGGCAGCCTGTCACCAAACTGCGCGTAGAACTCGCGGATACCCGCAGCCTCTTCTTTCCAGAGGTCTTTGTCAACGCTGAGGAGGTCAGCGACAACATCGGTGCCAATATCAAGCCCTTCGATGTTGATATCCTCCGGCTTCGGCTCGTAACCGATCGGGGTTTCAACCGCGTCTGCCTTGCCGTCGCAACGGTCGAGGATCCACATCAGGACGCGCATATTGTCGCCGAATCCCGGCCAGATGAAGTGGCCTTCGTCGTCGGTGCGGAACCAGTTGACGTTGAAGATCTTCGGCGCTTTGTCGCCCAGCTTCTTGCCCATATCAAGCCAGTGCTGGAAGTAGTCGCCCATGTGGTAGCCACAGAACGGACGCATCGCCATCGGGTCGCGGCGGACGACACCGACAGCACCGGTGGCAGCGGCAGTCGTCTCAGAAGCCATGGTGGAACCTACAAACACGCCGTGGGTCCAGTCAAAGGACTGGTAAACCAGCGGAGCGGTTTTCGCACGGCGGCCGCCGAAAATCATAGCGGAGATCGGTACACCGTTCGGATTGTCAAACTCAGGGCTGACACAGGGGCAGTTTTTCGCCGGCGCGGTGAAACGGCTGTTCGGATGAGCGCCCTTCTCAGTGGACTCTTTGCCGTTCCAGGGATTGCCCTTCCAATCCAGTGCATTTTCCGGCGGGTTCTTGTCAAGGCCTTCCCACCAAACAGTATTGGTGTCTTTGTTCAAAACGACGTTGGTGAAGATGGTGCCCTTTCTGGTGGACTCCAGTGCGTTCGGGTTGGACTTCGCATTGGTGCCGGGGGCAACGCCAAAGAAACCGTTCTCCGGGTTGATCGCGTAGAGACGGCCGTCCGGGCCCTGTCTCATCCAGGCGATATCGTCGCCGACACACCAAACTTTATAACCTTTATCCGCGTAGACCTTCGGCGGGATCAGCATAGCCAGGTTGGTTTTGCCGCAGGCAGACGGGAAAGCAGCGGAGATGTATTTCACCTCACCCTGCGGATTCTCGATGCCGAGGATCAGCATATGCTCAGCCATCCAGCCCTCGTTTTTGCCCTGGTAGGAAGCGATCCGCAGCGCAAAGCACTTTTTGCCGAGGAGGACGTTTCCGCCGTAACCGGAGTTGATCGACCAGATGGTGTTATCCTCCGGGAAGTGAACGATATAACGGTTTTCCGGATCTACAGCCGCTTTGGAATGGAGGCCGCGGACGAAGTCGTCGGAGGTATCCCCGAGATTCTCAAAAGCAGCCTTGCCCATACGGGTCATGATGTCCATGTTGAGGACAACGTAGATCGAATCGGTCAGCTCAACGCCGACCTTCGCGAGCGGAGAGCCGATCGGCCCCATAGAATAGGGGATGACGTACATGGTGCGGCCCTTCATAACGCCGTCGTACATCGGGGTCAGCTTCGCGTACATTTCCTTGGGATCACACCAGTTGTTGATCGGGCCTGCGTCCTCTTCTTTTCTGGTGCAGATAAAGGTTCTGTCCTCAACGCGGGCGACGTCGTTCGGCACAGTTCTATGCAGATAGCATCCTGGCAGCTCCTCCTGATTCAAAGGAAGCATTTCGCCGGTTTTGGTCGCTTCGGCGCGCAGACCGTTGAGCTGCTCCTCGCTGCCGTCAATCCAAACGACCTGATCCGGTTTGCAGAGAGCAACCATTTCGTCGACCCATTTGAGTACATTTTTGTTGTTTGTCAGCATGTAGGGGGTCTCCTTTCAACTTTCCAAAGTTTGAAAAATAAATTTTCCATGTCTATAAGTATAGCCCAAATCCGCATTATTTGCAAGCCGAATTCGTTAAAAAATCATCAATTTTCATTTTTTTAACAAACGCTTTTTTATTGGCTTTTGAAAAAGCTGGATAAAATTGGATCGTCAACCGGCAGCGAGGCGATGGCGTTTAGATCCATTCCAGCGGTATGTCCCACAGTCAGTTCGTAATAGCCCTGTGCGGCGATCATCGCCGCGTTGTCCCCGCAGAGGGAGAGGGGAGGCGCAAAGAACCGGTAGCCCCGTTCGGCGCAGTCTTTTTCCACCCGGGCGCGCAGGCCGGAGTTCGCCGATACGCCGCCAGCCAGGACGATTTTTTTGAAACCGTATTCCTCCGCCGCCATCATCAGCCGCGGGGAAAGGATATCGCAGACAGCCTGCTGAAAGGATGACGCAACATCATTTGCGGGAAGGGACATCCCTTTTTGCTCCGCGTTGTGCACCAGATTGATGACCGCTGTTTTCAGCCCGGAAAAGCTGAAATCGTAGGGACAGCCGTCCACCTGCGGGCGTGGAAGCTTAAAAGCGGACGGGTTCCCCTCCTTTGCGGCCTTGTCCATATAAACGCCGCCCGGGTAGGGAAACCCGAGGGTGCGGGCAGCTTTGTCGTAGGCCTCGCCGGCTGCGTCGTCATGGGTACGGCCGATGACGCGGAAGTCCGTATAATCCCGCACCTCTATAATATGGCTGTGCCCGCCCGATACCACCAAGCAGAGGAAGGGCGGTTCCAGCTCCGGATGGGCGAGGTAATTTGCCGCAATGTGCCCCCGGATGTGATGAACCGGCACCAGAGGCTTTCCGGAGACCATGACGAGCCCTTTCGCAAAGTTCACCCCCACCAGCAGCGCGCCGATCAGCCCGGGGGCGAAGGTGACGGCTATGGCGTTGATCTCCTCCAGGGAAAGCCCCGCCTGTTCCAGCGCTTCATCCACCACCCCGACGATGTCCTCACAATGGCGGCGGGAGGCGATTTCCGGGACGACTCCCCCGTATTTTTTATGCTCCTCTACCTGAGAGGCGACGACCGAGGAGAGCACCGTCCTGCCGTCCGTGACGACCGCGGCGGCGGTTTCATCGCAGGAGGATTCAATTCCGAGTATCTTCATCACTATGAAGCTCCTTTTTCATCAAAACAGCATCCTCTGCCGGCGCTTGGTAGAACCGCTTCCGCAGGCCGACAGGGGAAAATCCAAATTTCTGGTACAGCGACAGGGCAGGCGTGTTGCTCTGCCGGGCTTCGAGGGTCGCGCTTTCCGCCCCCGTGGAGGCTGCAAGGTTTAAAAGCGCCGCCAGCAGGGAGGAGGCGACCCCTTTCCCGCGATCCTTTTCCCTGACGCAGAAGGTGTTGATATGCAGATTTTCGCAGATCAGATGGCTGCTCAGATAACCGAGGATTTCCCCCTCCCGCTCTGCAACCAGAGTGACCCCGTAAGGGTTCGAAAGCTCGCTTTCGAAGGCGGAAGCGCTCCACGGATCGCTGAAGTTTTCCCGCTCCAGCAGAGCCAGCGCCGGGATATCGGCCCGTTCCAGTCCCCGGATCCTCACTCCGCACACAGTGGATTCTCCTCAAAAAAGCGGACAAAGAACGCTTTGATCTGACCCAAACAGCGGCGGTACTCCTCCAAATCCCCACCGTAAGGGTCGGGCAGCTGCATCACCGCGATCTTTTCAGATGAACCGGGAACCGCCTTGGAGATCAAGGCCCTATGCTCCTCCGACATGACGAAGATCCGCTCCGCTTCGACGATCTCCTCCAGGGTGATCCGGTGGGACAGATGCCCGGAGAGGTCGAGCCCTTCCTCCTGTGCGGCCGTCACAGCGTTCGGGGAGGCCGGCTGTCCGTCAAAGGCCGCAACCCCGGCGCTGTCCGCCGTGTAAGCCTCTGTAAGCCCCTTTTCAGTCAGAATTCGGGCCAGAACCGCGGCCGCCATCGGGCTGCGGCAGGTATTCCCGGTGCAGACGGCCAAAAGCCGCTTTTTTTGTTTGTCTTCCATTTGAATCACCTTTCGGCAAAGATTATTTGAGTGGTGCGCCGCCCTGCGGCGTGTGGACGAAAACCGACATCGCAGCGAACCTACTCCTTCGCATCGTACCAGGTCTTTCCCTGCGATACGTCGACCAGAAGGCTGACCTTCAGCTTCGCCGCCTGCTCCATCTCTTCCCGCAGATATTTCTCCGCGCGGGCGGCGTCCTTTTCCGCAACCTCCAAAATCAGCTCGTCATGCACCTGGAGAATCAGCCTGCCGTCCACCTTCTCTTCCAAGAGACGGCGGTAGACCCGCACCATCGCGATCTTGATGATATCCGCCGCCGTTCCCTGGATCGGCGCGTTCATCGCCGCCCGTTCACCGAAATTGCGGATGTTCTTGTTCTGGGATTTCAACTCCTCCAGAAATCTGCGGCGGCCAAACATCGTGGCCACATAGCCGTCTTTCTTTGCGGCCTCCACCGTCTCTTTCATGAAGCGGTCGACGCCGCTGTAGGTTTCCAGGTAGTTTTTGATATAATCCGAAGCCTGTGCGACCGGCACGCCGATATCCTGCGACAGAGAGAACGCGCCAATCCCGTAAACGATCCCGAAGTTGATCGCCTTCGCGCGGGTCCGCATCTCATGGGTCACCATTTCGAGCGGCAGGTCGAAGACCTCCGATGCGGTGGAGGCGTGGATATCCGTCCCGACGCTGAAGGCGTCGATCATCCGCTCGTCCCCTGCCAGATGCGCGAGGATCCGCAGCTCGATCTGGGAATAGTCGGCGTCGATCAGGATATAGCCGTCCTTTGCGACAAAGAAGCGGCGCATCTGGCGGCCCAGCTCGGTGCGCGCCGGGATATTCTGCATATTCGGCTCGGTCGAGCTGATCCGCCCGGTTCGGGTCTCGGTCTGCTTAAAGGTGGAATGGACGCGGCCGCCCGAATCGACGACCTTGAGCAATCCGACCACATAGGTGGAGTAGAGCTTGGTCAGCTTGCGGTATTCCAACAGGGCCGGGATGATGGCGTGCTCGCCCCGGATCGCTTCGAGTGCGTCGACATCGGTCGAATAGCCGCTTTTATTCTTCTTTTTTGGGGTCAGCCCCAGCTTTTCGAAGAGGATGACGTTGAGCTCCTTGGTGGAATTCGGATTGAAGTTTTCCCCGGCCAGCTCGAACATCCGGCCTTTCAGCACCTCGATCTGTTCCGACAGGGCGGTGCCAAAGGCGTGGATCCCGGTTTTGTCGACGGCGAAGCCGCTGTATTCCATCGACGCGAGCACCAGGCTGAGCGGCATCTCGATCTCTTCGAAGAGGCGGAGCATCCCCTGCGCCGCGAGCTCCTGCTTCAGGATCCAGCAGAGCTCCGGGAAAACGGCGGCCGCAAGGCAGGATTCATCCAGCTGGGGCAGTGGGATTTCGTAACGCTTTGCCAGGTTGACAGGGTCGTAGCTCCGCCCGGCCGCGTCCAGCAGGTAAGCGGCGAGCGCCCCATCGAAGACGACGTTTTTGAGCTTCGTTCCCCGCTCCATACAAAAGCGGTAGAGCGGTTTCACGTCAAAGGTTCGCTTGGGCAGCTCGGACGGGAGGATCAGCTCAAAAAAAGCCTGTTCCGCCTGAAAACGGAATTCATATACGGTTTCCCCTGTGACGACATGGAGCTTTTCCACGGTATCACCGCCTAGAAAGGCGAGAAAATCCAGCGTTTTTTCCTGGGCGAGAGCGGCGCGCACCTGCTCATAATCCGGCTCGGATACGAGCTGGGCAGGGCAGGGGGATTCGAGAACCAGCTGAGGAGAAAGGCTTTCTGTGCCGTCCGCTTCGAGATGGAGCTTTTGGATATAGGAATACATCTCATACCGGTTGAAGAGGGCAGCTAGGGCGGCGTCATCCCGCTTTCCGGCGCGGTAGTGCTCCAGCTCCAGGTCGATGGGGGCCTCCCTGCAAATTGTGGCGAGCTCCTTGCTCATGAAGGCCGATTTCTTCCCCTCTGTGAGGAGCTTTTTGATCCGCGGCGTTGCTTCGATTGCCTCCACGTTTGCGTAAATCGCTTCGATTGCGCCGTATTTCTGGATCAGCGAAAAGGCGGTTTTCTCCCCGATCCCTTTGACGCCGGGGATGTTGTCGGAGGAATCGCCCATCAACGCCTTGACGTCCACCAATTGCTCCGGTTCCACCCCGTATTCGTCGAAATACCGCTGAGGCGTATAAAGGATCGCCTCCCGGGTGGTTGCAAGCCGGACGTTGACCTCATCGGTGATCAGCTGGAGGCAGTCCCGGTCCCCGGTAGCGATGACGCATTCGTTACCCGTTCTGGTACAAAGCTCGGCCAGCGTGCCGACAATATCGTCCGCCTCGTACCCCTCTTTTTCGATGACGGAAAAGCCCATCGCCCGGATGATTTCTTTGGCGACCGGCATCTGCATGAGCAGTTCGGGCGGCGTCCCTTTGCGGGTGCCTTTATAGGCGTCGTACATTTTGTGCCGGAAGGTCGGGGCATGGACGTCGAACGCAACGGCGACGCCGTCGGGGGAGAGCTCATGCTCCATCTTTAAAAGGATATTCATAAAGCCGACCAGGGCGTTGGTAAAAAAACCGTCCTTTGTGGTGAGCAGCTTGACACCGTAAAAGGAACGGTTCAGGATGCTGTTTCCATCGATGGCGAGGAGTTTCATAAAGGCACCTCTTTCAAAATTACTGTTTTTCCTCTTTATTATGTTGACGGATTGCCGCCGTTATATTACACTTTCAAAGAGAGGTTTTTATCGGGTACCCCTGCGGCCGCGGAGTGCTTCCGCTCTCGATTCGCACTCTTGAGGTTTTACCAGCTTTAGGTGACTGTCCTGCGAGGTTCATTTTGTCGATAAATAAACGTAGCTCGCGGGACACAAACGCTGTTATTTGCGTCACCTGTGAATCGCGTTTGTCCGGCCGGGGTCACCCGGCCCTGCGAGGCAGGGAGCCCCTGCGGGCAATACACACACCGACGTTTTATCGATTTTTAGATTACGATCCTGCGAAGTGCCGCGCGGGTTACGAACGTTGTTAGCAGAACAACTTACGGATCGCGTCTGCCGGCGGAGACACTCCGCCGAAATCTTCGATTTCGCAAGCGCGTTGTGCGAAGCGGGAATGATACAAGGTTCTCTCAGGGCCGGAAGCTTCGCTTCCGCTTGCGCCGTGAGGTTATTATTGCGACCAGCGGGAGCAACAATGTTCTCTCAGGCATCCGAAGGCTTGCTCTGCAAGGCTTCGGCCCATGCCGTGAGGCTATTATTACGACCAGCGTGAGCAACAAGACTTCTGGGTACCCACCAGCAATCTTCGATTGCGTCTGCGGGTGAGATTATTACGAG
>JAAWBP010000140.1 GCA_022792755.1 Oscillospiraceae bacterium
ATGGCCCTGCTCCTTGTAGTGGTTGATGTGCCAGTCGTAGTAGGTCTGCTGGAGGGCGACGGTGCGGTAGGATGCGCGCAGGAAAAGCTTCTGCCCGTCAGCCTTCGCGGCCTGGAACATCTGGAGGAGCGGTTCGACGATCCGCGAATCCACCTTCATGTTGTCGAGGGCCGGGATATCTTCATAATGCCCGGTGATGTCGGTCAAATCCACCGTGAACCCATCCGGCACCGGGCTGTCTGGGTTTGCGAGGATCAGCTGCCAGCTGTCGTCCGGCTCGGAAATCACGCTGTTGGAGGACGAGGGGGAAGGATCCCCGCTCTCCGCGCTGTCGGAAACGGACGGGGCAGCCGCAGAGGACGAAGGCTTCTGCTCCCCTCCCTTCCCGCCGAAGAGGGCGGCCAGACCGGCGATGACGGCGGCCAGGATCAACAGCAGGAGGATTGTAAAAATCACGATGTTTTTTATCTTCAGACGTCGTTTTTTTCTGTACGGCATAATGCCCCTTCTTTCAACTGGAATCGACTTTTTCCTTTCGAGTATACCACATCGCCGGGGGCTTGACAAGGAAGCCTGCCGGCGGAAACCATTAATTTTTTGGGAAGACGGGCGGAGGATTTTGCTATTATCAAACGGAATTCTTTCTTTTCTTTTCACGGAGAATAGGATATAATGGAATCAAAAGTTTTAGAAAGCTATTTTACAAATGTTTGAAACAGTTTTATAAAGAGAAAGGCGGGAAAATGGATGAGACAGCTCCCTCCCATGGCGGTCAGCAGCCGGATCGCCCTATTGAAAGAACGGTTTGGGGACGATCTCACCTTTGAGGATTTCGGCCTGCGCTCAAAGGTTTATCAAAAAGTCGCGGAGGAACATCCCGGCGTTTCAGCCGGCCGGAGAATCGCCCTGAGTTTTGCGCAGTTCCTGCGGGAAAAGGACGTCTCCATCCGCGAATACGACCTGCTGGCGGGGAAGCTGCGGTTTTACGGCTACAGCGAGTCGATCCCGGTCAGGGCCGTCTCGACCGGCGCCGGGATCATGCACAAAAAGGACGTCGACCTCCACCCGATGTTTTTGAACGCCGAGCTCTTCGACGTGTCGGAGGAGATCGCCCACTGCAAGGCGTCCAGCGGGCTGGAAGGACAGGACGGCGCCCTCCTGGATGAATTTTACACCGCCCTCCAGTCGGGCTCCTACAACCGTTGGGCGAGCGGGCATGTCATCGCCGGGTATGAGAAGGCGGTGCGGCTCGGGATCGGTGGGCTGATCCGGGAGGGGGAAGAAGCCCTCCGGACAGTAGACGAAGCCCACCGCGACTGTGTGGAGGCGATGCTGATCACCGACCGGGCGGCGCGGGAGTACATCCTCCGCTACCGGGACGCGGCGCTCAAGGCGCTGGAAAAGACCGAAAACCCGGAATACAAAAAGAGCCTCGAACGGATTGCCGACGCCTGCGGGAACATCTGCGAAAATCCGCCGCAGAGCTTTTTCGAGGCGGTGCAGCTCCTCATGCTGCTCCACGACCTGATCATCTGCGAAAGCGTCTCCGGCTCCATCTCCCTGGGCCGGGTGGATTACATCCTCTACCCCTATTACAAAAAGGATTTCGAGGAGGGAAAGATCACCTTCGAGGAGGCGTCCGACTATATCGACGCACTCTGGCTCAAGTTCGGCCAGCTGATGGAGGGGTTCCAGAACGTCACCCTGGGCGGCTGCCATCCGGACGGGAGCTTTGCCGGGAACGAGGTCACCGTCATGGGGCTGCGGGCCAGCCGGAAGACGATGCTCGACCAGCCGCTGGTCTCCTACCGCTGCCACCCCGACATGCCGGACCTTTTCTGGGACGAGGTGCAGGATTTGGTTCAAACCGGGCTGGGATTCCCCGCCATGTTCAACGATGAAATCGTCTTTCGGGCGAAGGAGGCCGCCGGCGTGAAGCCGGAGGACTGCTGGAACTATGGGATCGTCGGCTGTGTCGAGCCGGCGATCGGCGGCGCGGAGTACTCCCGGACGGAGGAGCTGCGGGTGAGCTGGGCAAAGCCCCTCGAGCTGATGCTGACCGGCGGGGTCTGCGCCTGCACCGGGGAAAAGCTCCCGCTCAAAACCCGGCGGGAGCTGGGGGAGATTTCCTCCTTTGAGGAATTTTACCAGTGGTACCGGGAGGAGCTGGCCTATGCTTCCCGGCTCGGGATGAAGGCCTGCAACCTCCTCGACGCCACCTACGGCACAGCCTGGCCAATCCCCTTCCTCTCCTCCACGATGGCAGAGTGTTATCAGAAAGGGGAGGATGCGACCCGTGGCGGCACGGCCTACTGCTTCTCGACCTTAAACGCCTGCGGGATGGCCGACGCGGTCGATTCCCTCTGCGCCATCCGGGAGGTGGTTTTCGAGAAACAGCTTCTCACCCTGCCCCAGCTCGCCGATCTCCTGAAAGCGGATTTCGAGGGGAACGAACCGCTCCGGCTCCTCCTCTCCAACCTGCCGGAGCGGTTCGGGAACGGGAAGGAGCGGGCCGACCGGATGATGAAGGAGCTCTGTGCATTCTTTGTCTCCCTCGGCCAGGAAACGGAAAACCCGTTTGGGAACCACTTCCAGGCCGGGCTTTACACCGTCAGTTCCCACGCGGGGATGGGCGCCAAGACCGGCGCGCTGCCGACCGGGCGGCACAAGGGCGTCTCCCTCGCAAACGCCCTTTCCCCCTGCCAGGGCGCCGACCGGCTGGGGCCGACGGCGGTGATCCGCTCGGTCACCGGGGTCGATCATTCGGTCTGCGGAAACGGGATGGTACTCGACTTGAAATTCAACCCCGGCTTTTTCAAGAAGCCGTCCCACCGCCAAGGTGTCCGCAGCCTGGTCGAGACCTATTTTGACAAGGGCGGGATGGAGGTTCAGTTCAACGTCGTCAGCCGGGAGACCCTGTTGGCCGCCAAAGCCGACCCGCAGAAATACCGGAACCTGATCGTCCGGGTCTCCGGCTTCAGCGCCTACTTCTTCCACCTCGACCCGGTTTTGCAGGACGAGATCATCGCCCGGACGGAATACGCCGGATGACTCTGACCGGGCAGGACAATCGCGGCCGGGTGGCCCCAGCGGGACAAACGCGCTCCGCAGGTGGAGAAAAGAACAACGTTGATAGCCCGCAAGGCACGTTTGTCTTTTATCTCATGTACCTCGCAGGATAGCCACTTAAAGATTGGTGAAACTTCGGTGTGCGAAATACCGGCAGGGGTACCCTGCCCCGCGCGGCACGTTGTACCTGTTTCATCTTAGGCATCTCGCAGGTTTGAAAACTCTTTGACCGGGAAAAACTCGGTGTGCGAATTATCCACAGGGGCTCCCTGCCCCGCGAGCCACATAGTTCGTACAACGCGCCTTGCAGGGCCGGGTGGCCCCGGCAGGACAGA
>JAAWBP010000141.1 GCA_022792755.1 Oscillospiraceae bacterium
ACAAGTTCCTCCTTAAAGCCTGATGACCTTCACAAAATTTTACGGTACCTTTTTCTGTCTGGTTTTAATTATTCGGAGGCTCCCCGATAAAAATAGGGGTCTCCGATTTATCGGGCAGCCTTTTATTTGACGAACCGGTTGTTTTCACCGACGAAAGCAACCCGGAAACCTGCATTGACGACGTCATTTCATCCATCCGAACCATGTTGAGCAAAAATATGCTCCGTCTCGAAACCGTCAGTTGTATCGTAGTCGGGAACCCCGGCGTCGTCGACCCGGCGAGCGGGACGATGCAGCTCAGCGCCGATTTCGCCGTCTGGCACGAACTCCCCATCAGAAAAATTTTTATGGATGCCTTTGAGAAAGAGGTATTTGTCTATAACGACGTCAACCTTTCTGCGATCGGTGAAAAAATCTACGGTGTAGGGAAAGGCTACGACAACTTCATCTACATCCGCGCCGATATCGGGTTAAAAGCCGGAATCATGATAAACGGCTCCTTATTTGAAGGGGAACGGAATGCAGCCGGGGAATTCGGCCTCAATTACCTGATAGGCAATCTCCCGCTTGATTCGTACCCGCCCAAGATCGACCGCATTGAATCAAAGCTTTCCGTCAGTGCTCTGATTCATGAAATCCAACAGAAAATGCCCGAAAAGCCCGACGATATTCTCTGCAGGTTGTCCGGTGCATCCCCGCAGCAGGTCACGCTCGACACCGTAAAAAAAGCGCTCGACACCCCCGACACTTTTATATGGGAGCTAATCGAAGCCTATACACACCTTCTTACATTGAGCATCGCGAATCTCACATTGACCCTGGACATCGGCTTAATCATCTTCGGCGGTGAAATCACGCAGCTCAACGACCAAATCCTGGTTCCCATGAGGCAGATGCTGACACAGCTTCTTGCCCATCCCCCGGCGGTGATCCTGTCGGAGCTCGGTGCGAACGCCTGCCTTTACGGCGCTATTTCAAAAGGGCAGGACTTTACCTATCAAGCATTGATATGACGATTTCATTTTAAAAAGGGGATTCCATATGGAAATTGTAAAACTGAGAGCCTGCGACTACGACGATGCGCTCGATTTTCTCGATTTTGTCTTCAGCAAGGCATACGGCCCCACCCACTTTGGAGCCATGCTCCCGCTGTGCTACCGGCCAACCGATGAGCATATGGGGCATAACTTTGCCGTGCGGGAAAACAGAAAGATCAGAGGAATCGTAGGGCTGTTTCCCGCGCAGGTCAAGGTCGGCGGCGAAACGTTGAACCTCGGCGGCATCGGGGGTGTTTCCGCCCATCCAAGCGATCGCGGCAAGGGCTGGATGAAGCTTTTGATGGCGCACGCCATCGAAGAAATGGAATCGGCAGAGACAGACCTTTCCTTTCTAATCGGGTTACGGCAGCGCTACCAGCACTTCGGCTATGAAAAAACCGGTGTTCTTTTGGAATATATAGTCAGCCGGACAAACATCCGGAATTTTTTGAAAAGCCATTCCGACGACAATGCACTGCGGTTTGTCCCGATCCAAAGCGACGATTTTACCTATATTGAAAAAGCAAAGGCTTTGCACGACAAGCAGCCAGTCCACTGTATCAGGCCGCTTGAGGATTTCAGGCTTTATCTGCTGTCCGGCAACACCAAGCCATGGGCCGCTTTACAGCGCGACGGCAAAGTGGTTGGATATCTGGCCGCAAGCGAAAAACAGGATCGCATCACCGAAATTTTCGCGGATGACGATGCGTGTTTCAGCGAAATGATTCTCAGCTGGTTTTTACAGCAAAATATCGCGCAGACCAGTCTCTTTTTGGCTCCTTGGCAGGCGAGCTTCGCCCGCCTTCTCGGAACATTTGCAGAAGAGTGCCATCTCAATGACAACGGAAATTGGCGGATCTTCAACTGGGAAAAGGTCGTCAGAAGCCTGCTTATGATAAAAAGCAGGGATCACCGTCTGTTAAACGGCTCTCTCCTACTGGGAATCAAAGATTACGGCACATTCATGATCCGTGTCGACGGCGAAGAGGTGAGCTGCAAAAGGGCTGCCGGTTCTCCCGATATTGAATGGGACTCTTTTACCGCTTCACGAATCCTGTTCGGGCACATGCCCATCTCCCTCGTTGAAGAAATTCCTCAAACGATCAGGCAGCTGGCCGAATCGTGGTTCCCCCTTCCCCTGTGCTGGCTGATTCAAAATTATGTTTGATTGATAAATAAGGATCAATACAATATCGGTGAGAAATCTTTGATTTTTCACCGATATTGGTTGTTTGGCAGGATTTCCCTTGGAGCTCTCACCAGCCGGAGAACGCCGCATCAGGGCTCCCAGCGCCGGCTTCTCCCCCGCTCCCTTTTCAGTGCGGCGATCAGCTCATCCAGACCGGACTCTATTTCGTCTGTGCCCTCCGCCTCCTCTTTTGACAGCTCCTGGAGCCGAACGGCAAAGATTTCCGCCGCCTCCTTTTTCCACCCTCTGGAGTCCCCCGGGATTTCCGACACCGTCAGGCCGATTTCTCTTTTCTTCATCCAAACCGCCTCCGCTCTATCTTATTGCCGAATCGATTCCGCTATGAATTGCCCCATGCCTGCCCGGTCATATTTTCCATTCCCGGCCATATCCATTTCTATGATAAACGGCTTCGGGAGGCGGTTCGGATGAAATTCGCGATTTACAGCAGGAAGTCCAAATACACCGGCAGAGGGGAATCGATCGGCAACCAAGTCGAGCTCTGCCGGGCGTATGTCCAAACCCATTTCGACGATGTGCGCGAAGAGGATTTCCTCCTTTACGAAGACGAGGGATTTTCGGGAAAAAATTTGGAGCGCCCGCAGTTCAAGCGGCTGCTCGGCGACGCCGACCGGGGGCGGTTCGACTGCCTCGTCTGCTACCGGCTCGACCGGATCAGCCGCAGCGTCGTGGATTTTTCCGCGTTGGTGGAGCTGTTCTCCAAGCTCAAAATCAGCCTGATCTGCATCCGGGAGCAGTTCGACACCACGACCCCGATGGGGCGGGCGATGATGTATATCGCCAGCGTCTTCGCCCAGCTGGAGCGCGAGACGATCGCGGAACGGGTGCGGGACAACATGCTTCTCCTCGCTAAGGAGGGGCGCTGGCTGGGGGGCACCCCTCCTTTCGGATTCCGGTCGAAAAAGACCGAAACCGTCATCCTGGACGGGAAGCGGAAGAGCTCCTTCCTGCTGGAGAACTGCCCGGAGGAGGGGGAAATCGTCCAGACCATTTTCCGGCTCTTCCTTGCAGGAAATCCCCTTTCCCAGATCAAACGGGTTTTGGATCAAAAAGGATATCGCACCCGCGGCGGCAACCTGTTCTCCCTGCCGGGGATCCGCAGCCTTCTCGGAAATCCCGTCTACGCCGCGGCCGACAGTGACGGATGCCGTTACCTTTTGGAGAACGGGGCCTCCCTCGACTTCTGCGGAACGCCCGAAGCAAAAAACGGGTTCCTCTGTTATCACAAGCGGAGCAGCATCTCCGGGACGGAACGCCAATGCCCCCTCTCCGAATGGATTGTCGCCCGCGGAAGGCATCAAAGCCTGGTCAGCGGGAGGGAATGGGCGGACACCCAGCTCCTTTTAAAGGGGCGGGAAGGACAAAAACGGCGAGGCCTCCATAACAGCTACGCCCTCCTCTCCGGGCTCTTGTACTGCGGAAGCTGCGGGGAAAAGCTCTACGCCAAGCCGCGCTCGGGCCGAAACGATGAAAGCTTCGACTACATCTGCAAAAACAAACTGCATGGAAAGGGCTGCGGATGCCCCAATCTAAACGGAAAAACAACCGACCGCCTCGTCTCCGAACGGTTTACCGTTTCTCCCCTTGTGGACGAGATCATCCACAAGCTCTCCCCGCTTCAAAAGGAACTGGAAAAAGCCGGGAATCCCCCGCCGGAGGAGGACAGAGGCCGGGAAGAGCTGGAACGGCTGGTCAAAATCGGCGCAATCTCGCCGGAGGAGGCCGAGATGCTCCGCGGCAGGATTCAGAAACTCCGCTCCCCCGCGCCGTCCTCCTGCCGCGGATGGGAGGAGCGCCTCTCGGAATCCGGCGGATGGCTCCCCCTCCTCCCGATATCGGAGCAAAGACAGCTTCTCTCCCTTCTTTTGGAAAAGATCGAGTGGGACGGAACCAATCTGAAGCTGGTCTGCCGGCCCGGCGCCGGCGAGTGCTTCTCCAGATCAAAAGTTTCCCTTTTTGAAACGGCGCATTCCCGGCTTTTATTACGCTGATCACCATCTTTTTCGCGGGCGCCGTCGCGCTGCCCTTCCAATCGGCCGTATCCACCCTTTGGCTGCTGGCCGTCATTGTTTTGGGGGTCTTCATGACCCTGCTCGTCTCCCGGATCCTCTCCAAAACCCTTTTAAAGGGAGAGCCGTCCTCCTTTGCGTTGGAACTCCCTCCCTACCGGCGCCCCCAGATCGGCAAGGTGCTGATCCGTTCCATCTTCGACCGCACCCTCTTTGTCCTGGGCCGGGCGGTGACGGTCGCAGCCCCGGCAGGCTTAATCATCTGGCTGCTCGCCAACATCCAGGCCGGGGATATGAGCCTGCTCGCCCACTGCGCCGCCTTCCTCGACCCGTTCGGCCGGCTGATCGGGATGGACGGCGTCATCCTCATGGCCTTTATCCTGGGCTTCCCCGCCAATGAAATTGTCATCCCGCTGATCATCATGGCCTATCTTGCAAACGGCAGCATGGTGGATATGACCAACCTCGATGCGATGCGGGAGCTCCTCGTGTCAAACGGCTGGACCTGGGTCACGGCGCTGTGCACCATGCTCTTTTCCCTGCTGCATTTCCCCTGTGCGACCACCTGCCTGACCATCCGCAAGGAGACCAAAAGCTTGAAATGGACGGCGCTTTCCTTCCTGCTCCCCACCGCCATCGGGATTTTAGTGTGTTTCGCCGTCGCGTCCGCCGCCCGTCTCTTCGGCTTCTGACCACATCCTCGACCCCAGCTGAAACAACTGAAACACGCGGCTGTTCCCCCTTCAAAACGGCCGGCGAATCCCCCTTTGGAGCCCCGTTCAAAAGGAAATAAAATTCTCTTTTTTTAACATTGACAGCTGATTCGCAAGACGGTATAATGGTGTTGTGAATCAACTGTCAATGTTGTTTTTTGGGGAGGTATTATCTTGACTGTGACCATCTGTATCGGCAGTTCCTGCCACCTGAAAGGGTCCAGGGACATCATCAAAATTCTGGAACGGCTGGTTTCGCTCCACCACCTGGAGGATCGCGTTACCCTGCAGGGCTCTTTCTGCATGGGCGAATGTACCAAAAACGGCGTCTGCGTCAAGGTAGACGACGAGTTTTGTTCTGTCGTTCCGGCAAATGTGGAAGAATTTTTTGAAAATCAAATTCTGAAGAAGGTGAATTCATGAGCGTCATCGGTTTGAAACGCGCCAACTGTAAAAACTGTTATAAATGCCTGCGGGTATGTCCTGTAAAGTCTATTACCTTTAAGGAAGACCGCGCAGAGATCATGCCGCAGGAGTGCATCCTCTGCGGCCACTGCCTGGAAGCCTGCCCGCAGAACGCCAAAACGGTGCAGAGCGACCTTGAAAAGGTACTCAAATACATAGCGTCCGACGCAAAGGTCGTCGTTTCCCTGGCGCCTTCCTTTATCGGCTCTTTCTCCCTTAAAACGCCGGCACAGATGGTGACCGCGCTCAAAAAGCTCGGCTTCGACGCGGTAGCGGAGACAGCGGAGGGGGCCTCCATGGTCACAGATGAGTACTACCGCATTCTGACCGAAACCGACCAGCAGATGGCGATCACTACCTGCTGCCCTACCGTAAACAACCTGATCGAAAAATATTATCCTGAGCTGATCCCCAACATGCTCCCGTCCATCACCCCGATGATCGCGCACGGCCGGCTTTTAAAAAAGCGGCTCGGCGCAGCGACCAAGGTGGTCTTTATCGGGCCCTGCATCGCGAAGATCGAAGAGGCGAACGACGTCATGCACTCCAATGATATCGACGCCGTCCTCACCTTTGACGAAGTCGCAAACTGGTTGGAAAAAGAGGGCATCCGCCCGGAGGAGCTGGAGGAAAGCCCCTTCGAAGACGCGGAACCCGGCGTCAACCGGATGTACCCGATCACCGACGGCGTCATCGCCTCCCTGGAACAGCGGGGCGGCCTGAAAGGCCGGAAGGTGATGAGCATCGACGGCATCGACCGGTGTATCGACCTCTTTAAAGCGATGAAAAACGGTGAGCTCGAACCCTGCGTCATCGAAGCGAACGCCTGCAAGGGCGGATGCATCTACGGCCCTGCTGTTCACGGCAACCGCACCAAGCGGTTCCAGGCGGCCTTCGACATCCGGGAGTACACCGAGAAAAACGGGCGGGAATTCCCCAAAATCGACGCGGGGGTCGAGATGCACAAAGCGTTTATCGACAAGACCAAAACCGATGATATCCCGGATGAGGCGACCATCCGCTCTATCCTTGCGAGCATCGGGAAAGACACGCCGGAGAAGGAACAGAACTGCGGCTTCTGCGGGTACCCCTCTTGCCGTGACAAGGCGATCGCCGTCTACCAGAAAAAGGCAAAGCTTTCGATGTGCCTGCCCTATATGAGCGAGATGGCGCAGTCCCTTTCCAACGTCATCCTGGCGGAAACGCCGAACATCATCATCGCAGTCGACACCGACATGGTGATCCAGGAGATGAACCTCGCGGCGGAAAAAGCGCTCAAGACCAAGCGGTATCTGGCGATCGGGCGGTACCTCTACGAGTTTATCGACACCTCTTACTTTGAACTGGTGGCGCAGACCCACGAGAATATCACCGACAAACGGGTGGAGTACCCCCAGTATGACCTGGTGACCCTCCAGAGCATCACCTATGTGCCCGACCAGAAGATCATTATCGGCATCTTCAACGACATCACCGAAGAGGTCGAGCAGCAGGATAAGATGTATAAACTCCGGGTCGACACGGTGGATATGGCGCAGAAGGTCATCGACAACCAGATGCAGATCGCGCAGCAGATCGCAAGCCTGCTGGGTGAGACAACCGCCGAAACCAAAGTGACCCTGACCAAGCTGAAAGATATGATAGTTTATGATGACGATGAGGTGGGCAGGCCTTGAACATTTATATCGATACATCTTATAAAAGCTTAATCAAGTACAAGGAGGAGCTCTGCGGCGACCGGGTGGAGATCATCCGGACCGACGAGTTCGTCATCCTCGTTCTGGCGGACGGGCTGGGGAGCGGCGTAAAGGCCAACATCCTCTCCACCCTGACCTCCAAGATTATCGCGACAATG
This sequence comes from Oscillospiraceae bacterium, assembly GCA_022792755.1. GTDB lineage: Bacteria > Bacillota > Clostridia > Oscillospirales > Ruminococcaceae > Metaruminococcus_A. The sequence continues at coordinate 7,290 of JAAWBP010000141.1, forward strand.
CTTTCAAAAGGCGCAAAGATCGAAGACTGCGTGGACACGATCGCGAGCACGCTGCCGATCTGCAACGTCCGGCATCTCGCCTATTCGACCTTCAGCATCCTCCAGCTGTTTTATTCCGGGGAGGCCTACCTGGTCGAATTCGACAACCCGACCTGCGTTTTCCTGCGCAACGGAAAGATTATGGAGATCCCCTTTGAGAACCGGACGATCAACTCGAAAGACATCCGGGAGGCGCGCTTCCAGACCGCCATCGGCGATTCCTTCGCCCTCTTCTCGGATGGGGTGATCCACGCCGGCGTCGGCGCGGTGCTCAACTTCGGTTTCCAATGGGAAAACGCGGCGGCACATCTCCAGAGCGTCGTCGATAAAGAGAAAACCGCGGCGCGGCTCGCCCTCTCCCTGTCCCAGGTCTGCGAAAGCCTGTACGCCGGGAAACCGGGCGACGACACGACCGTCGCCGTGGCGAAGATCCTCCCCGAGCGGGTGGTCAACCTCTTTACCGGCCCGCCGAGCAGCAAGGAGCAGGACCCGGTTCTCCTCCGGGAGTTCATGGCCGAACGGGGAAAACGGGTGGTCTGCGGAGGAAGCAGCGCACAGATCATCAGCAGGCTGCTGAACCGGCCTGTCAAAACCAGCCTCAGCTATACCGACTCGGATATCCCGCCGATCGGCTATATCGACGGGATGGACCTGGTGACCGAAGGGGTTTTGACCCTGTCGAAAACCAACGAAATCCTGGAAGATTTCGTCAAATCCGGGGTGGAGTACGACCACATCAAGGCGCTTGAGCAGGACAACGGTGCCTCTATGCTGGCGAAGCTCCTGATGGAAGACTGTACCCGGTTAAACCTGTTTGTCGGCACTGCGATCAATTCCGCCCATCAGAACCCGAATCTTCCGATCGATTTGAACATCCGTCAGCGGATCGTCAACCATCTGACCGATAACCTCCGCGCTTTGGGCAAGACCGTAAATGTGAAGTATTATTGATGAGAGAAAGTTGGTAACATGGCTAAGATAACGAATTTCACCAGTGATGCGGTGCAGGTTAAATACGACGTCCTGAAACGGGTCGCGGAGCTTGCCTTCGAGGGTACGCTGGAGGAAAACATCGACCAGATCCCCTTTGACCTGATTCCGGGAAATGTGGCGCGGTTCCGCTGCTGTGTTTACAAGGAGCGGGAGATTATCCGCGGGCGGGTGCGGCTCACCCAGGCGAAGGCCGCTCAGCCGGGCGAAGAAGTCCACACGGTAAACGTGATCAAGGCGGCCTGCGAGGGCTGCCCCATCAACCGCTTCCGCGTGACTGAAAACTGCCAGCACTGTATGGCCAAACACTGCGTCGCCGCCTGCCCCTTCAACGCAATCAGCATCTCGGGCAAAGGGGCGTATATCGACACCGACAAGTGCCGTGAATGCGGACGGTGCGCCAAGGCGTGCCCCTACAACGCCATCGCCGACCTGGTCCGCCCCTGTAAAAGAAGTTGTCCGGTAGACGCCATTTCGATGGATTCCAAGAGCAAGATCGCGGAAATCCAGCCCGACAAATGCATCGCCTGCGGCAACTGCGCCCGCTCCTGTCCGTTCGGCGCGATTTCCGACATCTCCTACCTTGTGGACGTCATCAACCTCTTAAAAGAAAACGAGCATGTCTACGCGGTCTTTGCGCCAGCGATCGAAGGGCAGTTCGGCCCGACCGTGACCGTCCCGATGATCAAGGGCGCGATCGAAAAGCTGGGCTTCAAAGAAGCCTATGAGGTGGCGCTCGGGGCCGACGCCGTTGCAAAACACGAGGGAGAGGAGCTGCGCCATGCCTTCTTAAACGGCCAGAAGATGACCACCTCCTGCTGCCCCGCCTTTGTTGCGATGATTCAAAAGCATTTCCCCGACCTGGTTTCCAAGATGTCCACCACCGTTTCTCCCATGGTAGCCACGGCGCGTTGGATCAAGTCGGTCGACCGGCTGGCGAAAATCGTCTTCATCGGGCCCTGCATCGCAAAAAAATCCGAGGGGATGACCCCGGGGAATGACGTGGATTTCGTCCTCACCTTCGAGGAGCTCGCGGCGATGCTCGAAAGCCGGAACATCGGCTTTGAAGACGCCGACATTCCAAACACCGGCAGCATTTACGGGCGTAAATTCGCCCAGAGCGGCGGTGTTTTTGAGGCGGTCGCCCAATCCTTGCAGGAGGATGATGTAGAGCTTTCTGTCGCCTGTGTCAAGTGCAACGGGGCCGAGGAATGCAAAAAAGCGCTGCTCCTGCTGAAAAACGGCAAGCTGACCGAGGACTTTATCGAAGGGATGGCCTGTGAAGGCGGCTGTATCGCCGGGCCCGCGGCAATCTTGCCGGTCAACCAGGTGCGGCAGGCGCGGACAAAGCTGCTGCAGCTCGATGCGATCGGTGAGATCAACACTGTTTTAGAGGAACACGATTTTTCAAAGATCAAGATGACCCGGTAATTTCGCGGCATCCTTTTTCAGAATTGAGGTGCTGTTATGTCAAAAACAACCCTTCCGAGAGAGGTCGTCGCCCGTCTTCCCAAGTATCTGCGCTACCTGCGGGAATTTGCCCTGCACGACAAAACCAAGATATCCTCCGGGGAACTGGCTGAAAAGCTCGGGATCACCTCCTCTCAGGTGCGGCGCGACCTGGGGCAGCTCGGCGTAAACGGCCACAACGGGTTCGGCTACCTGATCGGCGAGGCGCATCGGCGGATTGCCGAGGAGATGGGGCTGTACGGCAGCCAGCGGGTCGCGATTATCGGGGCCGGCAACATTGGCCACGCGCTGGCAAGGCACCGGATGTTCCGGGGACGGGGCTTTGAACTGATGGGAATCTACGACCGGGATCCAAAGCTGATCGGAACCATGGTCGGCGGGCACAAGGTGGAAAACGTGGAACACCTCGCCGCCCTTCCGGAGCAGGAGCGGCCTGAAATCGCCATCCTGGCAACCTCCAGCGAGAGCGCGGAAAAGACAGCGCGGTTTGCTGTGTCGCTCGGCATCCGGGGAATTTTGAACTTCTGTTATACCGATCTCGACCTCGAGGGGGCGCTGGTCGAAAACATCCATATAGACGACAGCTTGATGCTGCTTTCCTACCAGATCGCCCACTTATAAAACGAAAGACAAGCTCCCCGATGTATGCAGAATATTGCATACATCGGGGAGTTGTGTTATAATAAAGAGGGTTTTATGCAAGGATGAAACAAAGGAGTTTCAAAAAGATGCAATATTATAAGAACAGATACGACGTTGCCATCATCGGCGGCGGAATCGGCGGGATCATGGCGGCGCACCGCCTGAGCGAAAAAGCGCCCGCCCTTAAAATCTGCATTCTGGAAAAAGGAAAAGACCTGCTCGACCGGGTTTGCCCGATCATCACCAAGCAGGCCAAAGCCTGTGTGAAATGCAAGTCCTGCGCCATTATGGAAGGGATGGCGGGCGCGGGCGCCTTTTCGGACGGAAAATACGTCATCTCCACCGAATATGGCGGATGGCTGACGGAATTCATGCCGCCCGAAACGGTGATCGAATACATCGAACAGGCCGATAAAATCCTGACGGCGCACGGCGCCACCACTGAACGGTACATGCCGGACAACGAGCTCAAAAAGCTCTGCCTCCGGCACGACCTGCACATGAGCCAGGCACAGCTCAAACATCTGGGGACCGACGCCAACTTTGACACGATGCGCAAGCTGATCGATTCTCTTCGGGACAAGGTTGACATCCTCGTGGGCGCTAACGTGACCGACGCGGACAAAACCGCCCACACTGTCACCTTCTGTGACAGCGACGGAGAGCATGTGATCGAGGCCGGTATCATTGTCTTTGCGGTGGGGCGGGCTGGGAGCAGCTTTTTCTCAAAATGGTGCAAGAAAAACGGAATCCCGCTCACCAACAACCAGGTGGACATCGGCGTTCGGGTCGAGCTCCCCGCCATGGTCTGGGAGGGTTTCTCCAAAAAAATCTATGAGCCAAAGATCTGGTACCGTTCCAAGCAGTACGGGGACACAACCCGGATGTTCTGCTTCAACGAGGGCGGGCTGGTCGTCACCGAAAACACCGGCGGGGTTCTCACCGTCAACGGGCACGCCTACCGGGACAAAGCCCGCAAGACGGAAAATTCCAATTTCGCGCTCCTCTCCACCAGCCGGTTCACCGAACCGTTCCGGGAGCCGATCGAATACGCCCGCCATGTTGCAAGCCTCGCGAACCTGATCAGCGGCGGCTCGGTGTTGGTGCAGCGTTTAGGGGATTTGGAGCAGGGCAGAAGGACGGACGTCAAGCGGCTGGCGCAGTCGACCGTCCGCCCAACTCTCGATGCAGTCGCAGGCGATTTGAGCCTCTGTCTGCCCAAACGGCAGCTCGACAACATTGTGGAAACCCTCCACGCGCTGGATAAAATTGCACCGGGTACCGCAAACTACGACACCCTGCTTTACGGCGTTGAGTGCAAATACTATTCCGCCCGGCCGGAAACAGTCGACTTTGAGCTGGCAGGAACGGAGAACGTCTACGCTGTCGGCGACGGGGCGGGCTTTACCCGCTCCCTCTCCCAAGCGGCGGCCAATGGCCTCTATGTGGCGGATCATATATTAAAGAAATGAAACTTATAAAGGAGCGAAAAAAATGAGTGAAAAAATCAGAGTCGGGATTGTGGGCTACGGAAATCTCGGGAAGGGCGTCGAGTTTGCGCTCAAACAGAACCCGGATTTTGAGTTGATTGCTATTTTTACCCGGCGGACGCCCGCCCCGGATTCCGGCCTCGTATCAATCAAAAGCATCCTGGATTACAAGGGAAAAATCGACCTGATGTTCATGTGCGGCGGTTCGGCGACCGACCTGCCGGTTCAGGTTCCCGAAATCGCCGCACATTTCAACACCATCGACAGCTTCGATACCCACGCCAAAATCCCGGAGTATTTTAAATCCGTCGACGCGGTCGCCAAAAAGGCCGGCACCCTTTCGATGATCTCTTCAGGGTGGGATCCGGGCCTGTTCTCTCTCAACCGCGTTCTCGCCGATGCCGTCCTGCCGGAAGGCCACACCTACACCTTCTGGGGAAAAGGGATCAGCCAGGGGCATTCCGATGCGATCCGCCGGATCGAAGGCGTCGCAGATGCAAAACAGTACACCGTCCCTATCCCAGCCGCTCTCGACAGTGTGCGCCGCGGTGAAAACAAAGAATTTACCACCCGCGAAAAGCACCGCCGCGTCTGCTATGTCGTTGCAAAAGAGGGGGCGGACCTGGCGAAGATCGAAAAAGAAATCGTCACGATGCCGAACTATTTCGCCGATTACGACACCGAAGTCAACTTCATCACCCAGGAGGAGCTCAACCGCGACCACGCAGGGCTCCCGCACGGCGGTTTTGTCATCCGCAGCGGGGAAAGCGCCGCCGGCACCAAGCAGAAGGTTGAATTCAGCCTCGAACTCGGCAGCAACCCGGAATTTACTTCGAGCGTCCTGGTCGCCTGCGGCAGAGCGGTTGCCCGGATGGCTCGACGCGGTATAGTTGGAGCGGTCACCATCTTCGACCTGCCTGTTGGGGCGCTCTCTCCCCTTTCCGCCGACCAGCTGCGGAAAGAATACCTCTGATTGCCGTCCCCTTCCTTTGGGAAAACTTCCGCTAAAGCTTTTTATTCATCCCCCGGTTCAACCGGGGGTTTTGCTTTGCTGAGGGGATGAAACAAAAGAGACGCTTAATAAAAAGCGTCCCTTTTGTACTTTTTAAATATGAAACTGTTTTTTACTGCAACGCGTCGTATCCAGCTTTAGCAGCCTCTTTCAGGGTTTTGAACCCACCAGCAGACATTGCATTGAACAGGGTATCGAGCTGAGGAATAATCGTGCTGACCTGGGGTTTCAGATCCGCTTCGGTCACGTTGTCTTTCTGACCCATCAGCTCAGCGATGTACATCAAATAAGCGATTGCGCACTCTTCTTTTTCAGCGTCGCTGGCGCCTTTCCAGTCGTCACCGTTCCAGGACAAATAATCGGTTTTAGCAGCGTTAGAAACAGTACTGCCATTGCTCTCTCCGCCGCCGTTTCCGCCGTCGGAACAACCTGCGAAGATGCAGACCATCATGAGGGAAGCGAGTAAAAGGGCTAATGCTTTTTTCATTGGTAACTCTCCTTTGATAAAAAGTGATAAACTAAAATGGAAAATCCATTTCCAAACAATAATTATAGCAGATAAAAAATAAAATAGCAACCCATTTTTTTACAAATGGGAAACAAATTACTTCATGCCCATCTTGACATTGATCGGTTTTCCGTCGAGCCAGGCCGTGATATTGTCGATGACCATCCCGCAGCGGCGAACCATCGACTCCTCTGTAGCAAAGGCGACATGGGGGGTGAGGACGGTGTTTGTTGCGTGCAGAAGCGGGTGGTCCCCCTCGACCGGCGGCTCATTTTCAAAGACGTCGATCCCAGCGCCTGCAATCTTTCCGCTGTTGAGCGCTTCGGCAAGGGCTTTGGAATCTACGACTCCGCCCCGTGCGACGTTGACCAAAATCGCATTCTGCTTCATCATGCCGATCCGCTCTTCGTTGATCAGAAGCTTGGTTTCAGGGGTGAGCGGGGTGTGCAGGGTGACGATGTCGGCCTGCTTCATCAGGTCGTCCAGAGAACGGTACGCGATGCCGATCTGTTTGGATTCCTCGCGTTCCGTCCGGCTGTAACCGATCAGCTTACAGCCGAAGGCTTTGCCGATTTCGGCGACGCGGTTTCCGATGGCACCGGTTCCGACGATCCCGAGGGCCTTCCCGCGGAGCTCGTTTCCGACCAGCCCGTCTTTGACGCCGCTTTCCTTGGTGCGGCTGTGGCAGGGGAGGATGTTGCGGTAAACAGCAAGGATGAGGCCGAAGGTGAGTTCCGCCACGGCGTCTGTGCAGTAGCCCTGCGCGTTGCAGACTAAAATCCCCTTTTCGTTGCAGAGGGCGGGAATGTGGTCTACACCGGTAAAGCCGACAGAGATCATTTTCAGGTCGGGCGCAGCCAGGATCACGTCTTCGCTCAGCGGGGAGTTTGCGACGACGAAGACATCCGCGTTTTTCGCCCGTTCCAGCTTTTCCGCTTCGCTGAGCTTTTTGTCGCAGAATACGAATTCATGGCCCAGCGCGGTCAGCGGTTTTGCAAGTTCCAGAACGGTTGATTCAGGCACGCCAAGTGGTTCAAGCATTACAATACGCATCAGATTTACCTCCTTGTTTTTTATCCAAAGCCCATTATACCCTTTTGGGAAAGAGGATTCAAGAGAGGTTTTTACAAAAAAATTGTTGATTCGGCCTGGAATCTGCTGTAATATAAGATAATACTGAAATAAAAATATTTTGCAGCGTCTGTCCTGTCTCACCCTATCATCATATCGCAGAGACGGAACAATTATGCCGGTTGATTGATGAAATGCTGCAAAAGTGCAAAGAAAGGAACGGTACCAGGGGCAGAAGCTGCTGATACATGCCCTGTGCCGTATGGCAGTTTCCATGAAAAAAACAGCGCTGATTTTGATTTCATCCCTGCTCTGCTCCGCCCTCATCCTGGGGGGATGTCAGATGGGAGGAGAGCCGCAGGCGGGCCAGAGCGAATCTGACATCTCGTCGGGAAGCGGGCTCCCGGCCTACACATATACATATAACCCTTACGCCCTCCCGTCGCTGGCGGAGGAACGGCTCGGGCGTTCCCTTTCCGTTTACAAAGCCGCGGTCGATGCAGTGGAGGAACGGGCGGAAACGGTTTCGGTGGGGAGCGAGGAAGAGTTCGAACTGGTAAAAGGGCTGCTGGAGGACTATTACCCTCCGTTTGCTTTAGTTACGGATGCCCAATACAGCGCGGCCGATTCCTCTGCGAAATTCACCTACCGTTACAACGACCGGGTGCATGAGCAAAAGATGGCCACCTATCCGCAGCTTCTAGAGGGAATCCTTAAGCTTGCCCTGAAGGAGGGGGACAGCGACACCACGAAAGCGATGGCGCTCTATCTTTATGCGACCTCCAGCATGTTTGAAAGCGGCAGGAGCGGGCTGACCGCATGGGACGCGCTCAACGGCGAGTCCGACCACAACGGATATGCGGAGGCGCTCGGAGCGCTTCTCCTTCAGGCGGGGGTTGACTGCCTCGAAGCTGAAATCGAGATGGGGGACGGGACGCCGCACCTCATGGTTTTAGTCAAGCTCAACGGGCAGTATTATTACTTAGACCCATATGGTGAAAAGGAGCTCAGCGACGGAACGGGCCTGGCGGCGTTCGGGATGACCCAGAAGGACTGTGTTGAATACGGTTATCTCGATGCCTTTGCCGTAAAACTGGGGAACGGCTCCGGCGAGGTGCCACCCGCGGCGGAGGATTCCCGCTTTTCAGAGCTGCGGCGCTGTGTCAGATGGGAATTTGACGAGAAACGTGAGAATATATTGGCGACGGTCGACGGCGTCCAGCTTGACTGGGGGCCGCTGGAAAAGACGGGCTGACTGGAAAGAGCCGGGAGGCAAAAAGGCGGATTTAGGACAAGCTTTACAAAGAAACAGAAGGGCAAGGCAGACCGGAACGGTCTGCCTTGCCCTTCTCTCATTACCCAATCGATTGTGAATGGTTCTAAGCAAAGGGTGAAACGCGGATAAAAAGGAGGAGCGGCCGGAATAAACAGGTGGTTACTCTTTCTTTCCAAAAATCCCCCAGACTGCAAGGCCAAGCCCTAAAGCAGCGATGCCGATAAAAGTATAAAACACCGGCATGAGCCCATACTGCGACATCGTCCAGAACGCGGAAAACTGCCCGTTTACCGATAAGCCGCTGGACATTGTCCCCGCTAAAAGCACTGCGGTGGAAAGCAGTCCGGTCAAAAACATAACGGAACCCAAAATTGTTTTTTTCATCTGAAAACCTTCTTTTTTAAAAATTTACACCTGAATTGCCGTCAAGCCGTCTTTTCTGAAACTTGCACGATAAAAGAGCCCCTTAGAGGCTCTTTTCATTTTTTTCCTGATTCGAAATGCGGATTTCCACCCCGTTTACCTCAACGCCGTCCTCCGCGCGGATCAAAATATACCTGGCGCCGTTGATGATACGCGTCTCGATCAAGTCGCTCCGCTCGGGATTGACCTGGATCGTCACATCGGGGGTGCGGAGCGCCAGCTTTCGGTCGATGAGATTCCGCGGGCTGAGTTCGGCATCCACGCCGAATCGGGCATCGTAGGTTTCACTGTACCGCTCCACCTGCTCCTCCGGCACCGCGCAGGATTTGAGCACCCCTTTCACCGTATGCTTGGAAATGAGCAGCGGCTCCTCTTCCTTGTTCGCCTTGTGCTCCTCGATCAGCCCATTGATCTCATCATAGACCGCCTGGACGACCTCATAGCTGCATTCCCCGGCGAGGGCGTCCTCCAAAATCTCTTGAAACGCCTCCTTCTGCTCTGCCGCCGGCATTGGGATTTCGGTGCAGAACACGGCGCTGACAAACGCCTCATGGCTTTCAGAAGGATTACGGGTGTAATACAGCGCATTGTAGAGGTTGGTGCTGCGGTCGTCAAAAGCGGGAAACAAAAAGCCCAGCTCCGGAGGCGCTACAATCCAGTCGAGCTTTAAATTATGGAGCATCTGGTCGGCGTGGTAATAGCTCAGCGCAGGCTTGGTCATCTTGACCGGGCAGATGCTGCAAAGGATGTAAGAAAACACTTCGGAAGAGGCATCGTCCTGCCGCTCCCCATCCTGGGAGCGGTAAGGGACGTCGTACTGGTCATAAGTGAGAAGGATCATATAATTCCCGTCCATCGAGACTGCATGGATCACCCGCTGGAAAAACGCCTGCAGCACCGCTTCGTCTTTGAGCTGGGAATCTTTAAGCGCCATCAGCAGCCTGTGCTCCTCGCTGTCGACCACCTGGGCCGTGGAAAAAGCGATGTCGATCAGGTTTTTCCCCAGAGTCCCGGACAGCGTCCGCCTGAGATTCGCTAAAATCTGCTCCGTCTCTTCTTGGGGCGTCATGAGAAGCGACTGGTCAAACTGGGCAATGATTTCTCCTTTTTCATTGACGTAGCATCCGCACAGATGGGTGAGGTTTCCCTTGTCCGGCCGGAACCGGCGGCGAATCTCCGCAATCTCTTTTTCGTTCATACTTCCTCTTTCCCCGGGAGGCAGGATTCTCCCGCATCGTAAAATATTATCCTCGGTTGACAAGGGCAGTCACGGCAAAAACGACATTACATCCCCCTTTTTCCAGCAGCTTTCGCCCGCTAAAATATTTTGGGGATTCAACCTGCTTTGCCAGAGCAGACCTGCCGCCTCCCGTGAAACCAATAAGCTCCTTCCTCGAAAGAAAGCCTCTTTAGGGTATCATTTTACAGCCCGCTTGTCAAACGAAGTTACAGCGTACGTCACTGTAGCTACCGATTTTCTTGCCCGTAAATCTATCTGCCTACATTTTTGTGAAACAGGCTCGACGGCATGGAATTGCCCGCCAGAAAGCGGTTGAAAATGAGGTTTTTTTGTGGTATCATATATCACGTTAAAAATATCGATTACAGCGAAACTCGTCCTTTATGGAAAGAGAGCTTATCGGTCGCACAGGGCTTCAGCGGCGGTTTTTAAGCCTTCTTTTGAGACAAACTTCAGCAGGAGGAATTTATGCTTTTTAACTCCTATATCTTTGTACTATTCTTTTTTCCAGTCTGCATCATAGGGTATTTTACCTTAAACCATTTCCGGAAATATCTGTTGGGACAGGCCTTCCTGGTCGGGATGTCGCTCTGGTTTTACGGGTATTTCAATCTCTCCTATCTTTGGATCATGCTTTTCAGCATCCTCTTGAATTTTTCCGCTTACCGCCTGTTAAATCGAACCGTCTCCCCTCTTTCCAGAAAGCTGATCCTGTTCCTCGCCATCGCGCTGAATCTCGGGATCCTGTTCTATTTTAAATACTTTGACTTCTTCTTAGAAAACATCAACGCTATCTTTCGGGCCGGCTTCTCTTTACAGCATATCCTGCTCCCCCTGGGCATCAGTTTTTTTACTTTCCAGCAGCTCTCCTTCGTCATCGACGCCTACCGGGGAGAGGTCTCAGATTACAGTTTCCTCTATTATGTCTCCTTTGTCACCTATTTTCCTCAGTTGATCGCGGGGCCGATCGTCACCCACGACGAGCTGATTCCTCAGTTTCTCGACCTAAAGAAAAAGCAGTTTAACTGGGATCACTTTGCGGAGGGGATATACCTCTTCGTTATGGGGCTTTCCAAAAAAGTCCTGCTGGCGGACGTCTTCGGAAACGCCGCCAACTGGGGTTTTTCCAACATCAGCGCCCTCGACAGCACCAACGCTCTCCTCACCGTTTTAGCCTATACCATCCAGATCTATTTCGACTTCAGCGGATACTGTGACATGGCGGTGGGCATCGGCCGGATGATGAACCTGGAGCTGCCGGTCAACTTCAATTCCCCTTATAAGTCCTTAACGATTCTGGAATTTTGGGAACGCTGGCACATCACCCTGACCCGTTTTTTCACAAAATATATCTACATCCCGCTGGGTGGAAGCCGGAAAGGAGCCTGGAGGACTTACCGCAACGTGATGATTGTCTTTCTCATCAGCGGCCTTTGGCACGGCGCCAGCTACACCTTCATCCTTTGGGGTGCGCTCCACGGCCTTTTCTCTGTCCTCACACGGTGGAAACGGGGCTTTTTTGAAAAGCTGCATCCCGCTTTGAACTGGATCATCACCTTCTCTTTTATCAATGTGACCTGGATCTTTTTCCGGGCGGATTCCATCCACGACGCACTGCGCATCCTCAAGCGGATCTGCAATCTGGATTTTCAAAGGATCAGCACCGCTATCTCTTCCTGCTTCGATCCTTTTTTCTTAAGGGAGCTTTGTTCCCATATTCCCGGACTGGGATTCCTGAATGAACAGCCCGGCTGCAACTGGTTTTTGGCCGCCTACTTCCTTCTGGCGTTCCTGCTGATCCTCGGCCCGCGGAATCTCCATCAACGGATGAAAGTCAATATATCTAATGTATCTACTATCACCCTCCCCCCGAGAGGTGTTTGCACAATTTCTCAACTTTTGTTGACAGCGGTCTTTTTGGTGTTGTGCATCTTCTCTTTTTCCAGTGTCAGCACCTTCCTCTACTTCAATTTTTAGGAGGCAGTTCCCATGCTCACCGGGAAGAAATGGTCGATTTCTTTTCTCGCCGTCGTTCTGGCGCTGTTGATTCTGCTGGGCGGTGCCGTTGTTGTCATCGACCCGTTCTTTCATTATCACGCGCCCCTGCCAGGGCTAGAATATCCGATGTCTTATAAATACCAGCGTTATTTGAACGACGGTATTCTCCGGCATTTTTCCTATGATGCCGTGATTACCGGAACCTCTATGACGGAAAATTTCAGTACTTCTGAATTCGACAGCCTTTTTTCCTGCAATACTGTGAAGATTTCCCTTTCCGGAGCGAGCTATAAAGAGATCGACGAACAGCTGGCGCGGGCGGCCGCAGCAAATCCGGGGATCAAATATGTGCTGCGTTCGTTGGACGCGGAATATCTCTTTTACGATAAGAATTTCATGCGGACCGATTTTGATTATCCTGCCTATTTATACAATAATTCCCCGTTCGACGATGTCAACTACCTTTTCAACAAGGACGTTTTATTAAACCAGTGTGGCGCGGTTTTATCGTACACCCGTTCCGGGCAAAAGACGCCTAGCTTCGATGTGTATTCCAACTGGATGCCGCGCTATACCCTTGGCAGAGAGTCGGTTAAGGCCAATTATAAACGCCCTGAAAAAGCTGCGGCCCCGGCAGAACTGACCAATGCCGAACGCGCCGGTTTAACCGCAAGCATCGAACAGAACTTTCTCGCCTTTGCAAAAGAAAACCCGCAGATCGATTTCTACCTCTTTTTTCCGCCTTATAACATCTGCTACTGGGACAGGGCATACCGGCGCGGAACGCTGGAACGGGAACTGCAGGCCCAGGAGCTGGCGGCCTCGCTTCTCACGGGCTATGACAACATCCATCTATTCGGATTTTTTGACGAATTCGACTTAATCTGCGACCTGGACAGCTACATGGACATTTTTCACTATGGAGAAGCAACGAGTTCCCAGATTCTCCAGTGGATAGAAGCGGGGGAGCATCAGCTCACTAAGGAGAATTACCGGGATTATTTCGCCCGCATCGGGGAGTTTTATTTGAATTACGACTACGAT
>JAAWBP010000142.1 GCA_022792755.1 Oscillospiraceae bacterium
ACAATGTTCTCGGGTACCCGTTCGAAATCTTCGATTTCGCTAACGGGTGAGGTTATTATACCACATCTCCCGCCAAAAGGGAACAGCCCCGCCGGGCCAATTAATGGAGCAGGATAAAAGCGGAGACCAGCCCGCCGCCAAGGGCGCCGCATCCGATTTTGAGAACGTTTTTCCAGGCGGTTCCATGGGGAGGCTGGGAAGGTTTTCCGCCTTTTCGGGCATGCTCGCCTACAAAGCGGCCGGCCTGTTCCCGCAGCTGGTTTTCTTCCATCCCGGCCTTCTCGGGATTGATAAAAAGAATCGCTTTTTCAAAATATTCATTTTCCGTATTTACGATTTCGACAATCTGCTTGCTGACGCCTTTTAACATAAACCGCTTCCTCACTTTCCACAATACGGCTCCAAGCCGTCTCTGCCTTGATTTTTTAACCGTTTCCACAGAGTTTTCAACAAAAAGATTGACAGAAGCGGCCTCAAATATACATTTTGTAGTTATTTTGCTTCCAAACAACCGTTTTGGAGCCGATTTTCGTTGAAAACTCTGTGGAAAGAGTGGAAAACCCGCACTACGGCTGAATTAGTGTTTGCCGGCAAGATGTGGAAAGAAGAAATTTTATGATACTGTCTGTATATGCATTCCATGCATAAAAATATGCAGCCGTTTTTCTCTATTTCCGCGACGTCAAAAACCAAATCGCCCGCTCGATCGAATCCTTGGAATTTCCCCATTCCGCATCCTTGCCGCCGAAACGGTAATCGAACCGGGTGGTGAAGAAATGGACGTCCTCGGTCAGAGCCGCAAGATAACGCTCCGTCAGCGGGTCAAGCGCTTCCTTAAAGGCCGGCAGCTGCTTTTTAGAGAGCTTACGGGCGGCCTGCCCCATCAAAAGCTCGTAATGGGGCAGGCAAACTGCCTCCTGCTCGGAAAAAAGCCGGCGAAAATCCGCATCGCTTGAAAACAGTTTCAGAAGGTTGCCGATCATCCCCTCCATCACGCTGTCGATTTTTTGACAGACATAACAGGTCGGTTCCCGTTTCTCCTGCTTTTTCCCGAGGATCCCCTTCTTTTCAAACAGCTCTTTATGCACCTCGGCAAGCCTTGTCTCTAAGATCAGCGCCAGAGAGAGGCGGTTTTTCCGGGCGCGCATCATCTCAAAGTGATCCTTGCAGAAGCCGAGCCGGTTGGTCTCCACCCGGACGTCCGGCTCCATCATAGCCGCCCCTGTGATGTATTCCACACAGCGTTCCTCCAGGATATCCCGCATCCGGCAGATAGGGCAGCCCTCCTTTGGCTCAAAGACTTCGCTGATCGGAATGGTGTAAATCCGTTCCTGCATTTCAACTCACCATATGGTATCGGCAGACAATAGAGGGGAGCTCCTCTCTCCGATACCATTCCTTTCTATCGTTTTTCTCAGAACTCTATGATTTCGTTCCCGTTTCCCACCGCTCGACCGGCTTCTTTAAAACGCGGGTAAAAAGACGGACAATAAAGCCGGACAGAAGAGCCGCCAAAATTGTTCCCTCCCGCACGCCCTCCATCCTTCCGAAAAAAAGAAGCGAAAAAAGGATGGCGAGCAGTACAAGAGAACTGTCAAATCCCACCTTGACCGTGCCGAAATTCCAGCCCGTTTTCCCCGCAATCGCCGCCACAAACGCCTCCCCCGAATTCATCACAACCCCCGCCAGAACCGTAAGTGTGACGCCCAGCGCCAGCACCGTGCAGCCGAGCAGGAGAAAAAGCATCTGTAACCAATAATGATCCAAGTTCCAGGAAGAGACCAACAGCTTACAGCCGTCCACGAACACCCCAAAAATCAGGGTGATCGGAAGCTGGATAAGCTGAAACCACTGAAATTTCCTTCTGAGGATGAGCAGCTGGCCCGCGATCAGCACCAGGTTCCACAGGATCGTAAAATTCCCCAGAGAAATCCACGTAAATTCCAAGTTAAACACGTATGGCAGAGAGGAAATGGGAGAAACCCCAAGTTTTGTTTGAACCATCAGCGCTACTCCGAACGCCATAATGAGCAGCCCCGCCAACAGCAAAAGATACCGTTTGAATTTCTCTACCACCGCTCTTCTCCCCCATCCTTTTCCGGGCGCTGTCCCGCCGCATTCTCATTTTATTATACTCCGTTTTCCAGCGCCCTGCAATTTCCAGCCGTCTTTTTTCATCTTTTTCTGCCACAATCCACTGTTTTATGGTACACTGGATAAAACGAATTTTTAAGGGAGGCATCTATATTGGCCGACAGCATCTCCCCCCTCGTCCTTTCCGCGCCCGGTTTCTCTCTGGCGGACACCCTGGAATGCGGACAATCTTTTCGATGGGAGCTCAATGACCGGGGGATTTACCGAGGCGCGGCGGGAAACCGAGCGCTTGAGATCCGGCAGGAAGGGGAGCTTCTTTTCCTGTATGGAACCGCAGAAGCAGATCTCCCTTTCTGGAGAAATTACTTCGATCTGGACGGAGCCTATCCCGAATGGAAAAGGCTGTATCAAGCCGACCCGGTTCTGAAAACGGCCAGCGACTTCGCAGGGGGTATCACCATTCTGCGGCAAGACCCGTGGGAAGCACTCTGTTCCTTTATCCTCTCCCAAAACAACAACATCCCGCGGATCAAAGGGATCGTCAAACGCCTCTGTGAGCAGTTTGGAAAGCCGCTCGGAGAAGGGCTTTGCGGCTTCCCCGCCCCAGACCGGGTCGCAGCGGCGGGACTGGATGGCCTCGGCTGTCTGCGGGCCGGCTTCCGCGCAAAATATCTGCTGGACGCCGCCCAGAAAATCGATTCTGGAGAAATCGAGCTGGAAACCGTCGCTGCTCTGCCCTATCAGGAGGCAAAAGCGGTTCTGATGCAGATCGCAGGGGTGGGCCCCAAGGTGGCGGACTGCGCCCTCCTCTACGGTTTTCACCGGCTGGAGGCTTTTCCGGCCGACGTTTGGATCAAGCGGGTGATGGAGCGGTACTATCCTAAGGGGCTGCCCGATTTTGCCCTGGAAAGCGCGGGGGTCGCCCAGCAATACCTGTTTCACAGCATCCGGTGCGGCGTTTTGGAGGGGCCTGAGAAAAAAAGTGGGTGAACCGCCCTTTCAACTGCATCCGGATTTCCGCACACTCTATCAAAACGTGCAAAAGCAGAATTGGCAGGGATTCACCTGGCGGTACCCGACTGCTCCAAGAGGTTTTTACAAAAGGTTTGCTTTTGCCGCCTTTTTCGTTTATAATGGACGTATCAGAAACAATAAGAACGGAGGATCTTACTATGTTAGTTTCCGCAAAAGAGATGCTGACCAAAGCGAAGGCCGGGAAATATGCTGTCGGCCAGTTCAACATCAACAATCTGGAATGGACCAAGGCCATTCTTCTGACCGCGCAGGAGTTGAATTCCCCTGTCATCCTCGGCGTATCCGAAGGCGCCGGCAAATATATGACGGGCTATAAAACCGTAGTGGGGATGGTCAATGGGATGCTCGAGGAGCTAAAAATCACCGTGCCGGTGGCGCTCCACCTCGACCACGGCTCCTACGAGGGCTGTATGAAATGCATTGAAGCGGGCTTTTCTTCGATCATGTTCGACGGCTCCCATTACCCGATCGAGGAGAATATCGCCAAAACCAAGGAGCTCGTCAAAATCACCGCGGAAAAGGGGATGTCCTTAGAGGCTGAGGTCGGCTCGATCGGCGGCGAGGAAGACGGCGTCGTCGGCGCAGGCGAAGTTGCCGACCCGAACGAGTGCAAGCAGATCGCCGACCTGGGCGTGACCATGCTGGCCGCCGGCATCGGCAATATCCACGGCAAATATCCGGCAAACTGGAAGGGCCTCGACTTCGGCGTCTTGGCTGAGATCCAGAAGCTGACCGGCGAAATGCCGTTGGTGCTCCACGGCGGCACCGGGATTCCGGAGGAGATGATCAAAACCGCGATCTCCCTCGGCGTTTCCAAAATCAACGTCAACACCGAGTGCCAGCTGAGCTTTGCGGCCGCCACCCGGAAATATGTTGAAGCCGGCAAAGACCTCGAAGGCAAGGGCTTCGACCCGCGCAAGCTCCTCGCTCCCGGCTTTGAGGCGATCAAAGCGACCGTCAAAGAGAAGATGGAACTCTTCGGTTCCGTGGGCAAAGCGTAATCGCTTTCCCTGATTCATTGACGAATATCACAAGTATGCAAAAAGGCGCCCTTTGGGCGGCCTTCAATACGGAAAGCAGCCCCGCTGAAAATGTTTTTCAGCGGGGCTTGCTTTATAACGGGCTCACCAGCAAGCTTGAATTGATTTGCTTTTTTTGTTCTTGTAATAATAAATTGTCAACACAAAGGCAAAGGAAATAAGCTGGGCAACCATAATTCGGACAATTTGTAATTCGTCCGCGCCCTTTAGCGAAACGACATGCAGCATATTTGTAGCAACGGTATTATTGAA
>JAAWBP010000143.1 GCA_022792755.1 Oscillospiraceae bacterium
ACCGGCAGGCTCCTGATAGGTTCCCGCGTCAAACAAGGCCGATAGCCCGTAAAAAGGCATATGAAGCGCCAGAATTACAAACCCCAGAGCGTAAGACCATCCCAGTTCGAATTCCAAAGCGCCGCCACTGGGCACAGCCATGAGAATTCCCAGCAGGAGCAGGCCCAGCCAGAGCGAATTGCCGACAACACCTCTTTCAGAAAACCACTCTAAAAAAAGGAAAGAAGCCAAAAGCATCACGGACAGCGCAAAGGAAATCCAGCCGGGGTGGATTCCCAGGTGGCCGCCGCGGTTATTGTGAACCGGCGTGATAAACACGGCAAAGTTGAGTATAAAGCTCAAAAGATAGCACAAAACGGCGCAGATTAACGCAATCTGATCCCGTTTCATATGATTCACCTTCCTTTTTGAACGCTGCCTCCTCCTATTAACAGCCCACCGGACTCTCCTCCATTCTGTTTATAACTTTCATTTTATATTTCCATTAAAGCATGTTTTTTGTGGAAGTCAATCTATTTTTGTAATTATATCAGCACTATATATTATAAAATCCTATTTATTTGCATTTTATCACAGAGCAAATATTTCATCCTTCAGTCCACGCCGGCCGCCTCGAAAAACAAAGCACCCCGGAAAAATCCGGGGTGTTCCTTCTCCTGCGGCAGCGCATACCTCATCCGTTTTTCATTTCCTTTTTGCCGCGGGCGCGGGGTCGGACAGGCCCTCCACGGCCCCTCCGGCGACCGCCCAGAGGTAGAGGCTTGCAACCGAGCCATAGGGGGAGTACCGCCGCCGGTATTTTTCGAAAAGCTTCGGAGTAATTGCCCGGTGGCGGTAGAGCATCCGCAGCCCCCGCTGGATGGCGAGGTCGCTGTAGCTCAGCACATCCGGGCGCTGCATCGAAAATAAGAGGAGCATCTCCGCCGTCCAGACGCCGATCCCCCGCAGGGCGGAAAGCTCCCGGCAGACCTCGGCGTCCGTTTTCTGCGCCAGAGCGTTTAAGTCGAGCGCCCCGCTCAAGATCCGTTCCGCCGCGTCCCGGATATATTCCTCCTTCCTCCGGCTGATCCCAAAGCTCTGCAATCCCCCCGGCGGCAGGCCCCGGACGAGGGCGGGGGTGATCCGGGGATGAGCGGCCTTCATCCGCCCCCAGATGGTCGCCTGCGCCTTGGTCGAAATCTGCTGTCCGACGATCGAGTTGACGAGCGCTTCATACAGGTCGGGGACAACCTCCCGCCGGATGGGGCCGACCGTCTCGATGACCCGCGCGAGAGCGGGATCCTTCCGGCTGAGGGCGTCCGTTTCGGTTCTTCCATATTGAAAAAAGGGCATCCTGTCTTCCTCCGTTCAATCGATTAGATGAATGGCCTGTCCCGCTGCGGGAAAGATTTAGGGGATTAATGCCGCCCGCTCCAGCTTGAGCAAGAATTCCTTGGCCGGGATCCCGCCGGCATAACCGGTCAGCTTTCCGTTTGCGCCGATCACGCGGTGGCAGGGGATCAGGATCGAGATGGGGTTGCGCCCGTTTGCCCGGCCGACCGCCCGGCAGGCAGCCGGTTTTCCAAGGCGCTTCGCCAGTTCGCCGTAGGTTGCCGTCTCCCCGTATGGGATGGTCAACAGCAGCTCCCAGACCTCCCGCTCGAACGGCGTTCCCTCCGGCCGGAGCGGGATGCCGAAGGCTTGGCGGCTCCCTCTAAAATAGGCGTCGAGCTCCGCCCCTGCCTGCTCGAGCAGAGGCGTCTGCCGCAGCTCAAAAGATTGCGGGCGGACTGTCTTCCCAAAAAAGAGGTTGGTGACCGCGCCGCCTTCTTCGGCGATCCCAACCTCCCCCAGCGGGGTTTGATAAAACCAAGCGTATTTCATTTGAACCTCCTAAAGCAGAGCAGGCAACAACGCCGGTAACCTGCACGGTCTGTACCCAGGCGGGGCAATACGCGGCGAGGAGCCCCCACAGGCAACTGCGTCACGTGGCCGGGCTGGACAGTCGCGGCGGAGAGCCCCCGCGGGCAAACGCGATGCCCGAGCAGTACAGACCAGTAAATTCGTAACCCGCGAGACACGCTGTCCTTTAACTTTGTACAATGCTCCTCGCAGGTCTATTACCCAAAAATCGGCAAAACGTTCGGGTGCGTATTGGCCCGCCCGGCCACGGGCATTCCCGGCGGGGGTCCCCGCCCCGCGAACCGACGGCAGCCGAAAGGATACCTTCTCATTACAAGGATACCACGAATGGCCGGCGGCAGCAACTCGTCATGAAAAATTTAAAATCATTCCAGTCGGAGAGATTCATCGGGGAAACGCTTGATAACAATCGGTCGGCTTTTTATTCAACGAAGCGCCTTCTTTGCAAATGCCTTCATTTCGCGTTAAAATATCTGGAACGCGCTTCCAGAAAAAATCAATAAAATCATCCGTTTTTCCTGCATGAAATCCGTTATGGGGCGCATGATAAGAACAGCGCAAAAAAATCTTTCCTTTTTTTTCGGGTTGTGCTATAATTATTCTGGTTTATGTTGTGTATATACGGTATTTCACCGTTGTTTTTAAAGATAGAGAATCGGGCTGCCGGACGGCGGCTGCGTTGAAGGGGTTGTCACATTGGAGAAGTATGTGATCACGGGTGGTGCCAGATTGAGCGGGGAGGTTTCCATCAGCGGCGCGAAAAATGCGGCTGTGGCGATTATCCCGGCGGCGGTCTTTGCAGAAGGGCCCTGTGTGATAGAAAACGTTCCCACCGAAATCAGCGATGTTTCGGTGATCCTGCGGATTTTAAGCGACCTCGGGGCGGAGGTCAAGATGCTCAACAAAAACACCTTGCGGATCGACTGCACCAGGGTGCACAAAACCGTCGTCCCCTATGAGCTCGCCCGCCAGATGCGCGCCTCCTACTACATGCTCGGGGCCCTTCTCGGGCGGTTCCACACGGCGGAGGTCTCGATGCCCGGCGGATGCAATTTCGGCGTCCGTCCGATCGACCAGCACCTGAAAGGTTTCAAAGCGCTCGGGGCGGAGTGGTCTTTGGAAAACGGCATGATTAACGTTTCGGCAGACCGTCTGGTCGGCTCCCAGGTTTATTTCGACATGGTGACGGTCGGCGCTACCATCAACGTCATGCTCGCCGCGGTCAAAGCGGAAGGGCTGACCGTCATTGAAAACGCCGCGAAGGAGCCGCACATCGTCGATCTCGCGAACTTCTTGAACTCGATGGGCGCCGACATCATGGGCGCTGGAACCGATACGATCAAGATCCACGGGGTGGAGCATCTCCACGGCACCACCTATGCCATTATCCCAGACCAGATCGAGGCGGGCACCTATATGGCTGCGACAGCCGCAACCCACGGGGATGTCATCATCAAAAACGTCATCCCCAAGCATCTGGAGTCGATTACGGCCCGGCTGCGGAAGATGGGGGTAGAGGTCACCGAATACGACGACAGCGTCCGCGTTACCTGCAACGGCCCCCTGACCAAGACCAATGTCAAAACGATGCCCCATCCGGGCTTTCCCACCGATATGCAGCCCCAGATCACCGCCCTGCTCACCCTGGCGGAGGGAACCAGCATCGTCACCGAGGGGATTTGGGACAACCGCTTCCGCTATGTGGACGAGCTCATGCGGATGGGCGCGGACATTTCGGTGGACGGACGGGTGGCGGTCGTGGAAGGGACCGGCAAGCTGATTGCCGCCCCGGTGAAGGCGACCGACCTGCGCGCCGGCGCTGCGATGGTGATCGCGGCTTTGGCGGCGGAAGGGACGTCCCAGATCGAGGATATTGAACACATTGAACGCGGCTATGAGGAAATCGAGCTGAAGCTGCGCCGGCTCGGAGCGCAGATCAAAAAAATCGTCATCCCGGATGCGACAACAGCGGCAAAGGCTCTGTGAGCGCGGGGATCATATGATGTGACACGGGGCGGGAAAACCAGCCCCCTTTCTTTTTGGATCGAACGAATACAGGAGGTCGTTATGCTTCGTCTGCTCCCGCTGGCCAGCTCCAGCAAAGGGAATTCAACCTATGTCGGAACGGAAACGGAGGGAATCTTAATCGACGCGGGGATCGGCCCGCGGGTTTTTCAGAGCGCCCTGGGCCTCGGCGGGGTGGAGAACTGCCTCGCTGTCCGCGCTGTCTTCATCACCCACGAGCACTCAGACCACATCAAGGGGCTTCTCAAGCTGACCGAGATGCTGGATGTCCCGGTTTACGGGTCGCGGGAAGTGCTGGTGGAGCTGATCCACAAGGGAGCGGTCAGTCCCCGGGCAAAGCTGTTTGAAATCAACCGAAGGGCGGTGGAAGCCGCCGGGATGGAAATCCGCGCCTTTGGCACCAGCCACGACAGCGTCCACAGCCTGGGATACCGGATCACCTTACCCGGCGGCGGCCGGGCCGCGGTCTGCACCGACCTCGGGGCAGTCACGCCGGAAGTACATAACGCCCTGTGCGGCTGCGACACTGTGATGCTGGAGTCGAATTACGACCGGGAGCTCCTCCGGGGCGGGCGGTATCCCGCCTATTTAAAGCGGCGGATCGCCTCAGAGTGCGGGCATCTCTCGAACGACGACTGCGCGGCTGAGCTCGTTTCTCTCGCCCGGCAGGGAACAAAACGGTTCGTCCTCGGCCACCTGAGCGAGGAAAACAACCGCCCTGAACTCGCGGCTGAAGCTTCCGTCTCGGCATTGACCCTCGCGGGCTTTTCGATCCAGAAGGACTACACCCTCCTGACCGCCCCCAAAATGACGACGGGGCAGTACGTCGCGCTCTGACCTGCTCAAAGTCCTAAGAAGCCTCAAACGGAACCCATTTTAAAACGCTTTTCCCCATTTTATTTTTTGTAAAGGCGGCGCTTTTATGCTGACTGTCAATCTCATCTGCGTCGGCTCCCTGAAAGAGCGGTATTGGCGGGAGGCCTGCGCCGAATACGTCAAGCGCCTCTCTGCTTTCTGTAACCTGACGGTTCTGGAGCTCCCCGAAACCCGGCTGCCTGACCGGCCTTCCGCCGCCGAAATCGCAAAAGCGCTGGAAGCGGAGGGGAAGGCAATCCTCGCAAAAGCCGGAAACAGCGCGGTCATCCCCTTGTGCATCGAGGGCAGGCAGCTCTCCTCCCCCGGCCTTGCTGAATTGCTCGACGGACTGGCGCTCTCGGGGACGAGTGCGGTATCCTTTGTGATCGGCAGCTCATACGGCCTCGCGGATCCGGTCAAACAGAGGGGGATCAAGCGGCTTTCGATGTCTGAAATGACCTTCCCGCATCAGCTCGCCCGGGTGATGCTGCTCGAGCAGATTTACCGGGCGTTTACCATCAACGGAAACGGAAAATACCACAAATAAAAAGGCCGGCTCCCCATACCCGCGGAGAGCCGGAATTTATTTGACAAATCCCGCTATAATTCGACGCGATCTATTGACATCTCAACCAATCCGGGATAAAATAAGCCCCGGAGGCGTTGTAAGATGAATAAAAATACCTGCAAGTCTTGTAAGTACTTTGTCCCGCATTATGTCAATTTTAACGGCAGTTTCCTCGAAATAGAGTTCGGGCACTGCTTTTTTCCGCGGGTAAAATCCCGCAAGGCCGACACGCCGGCCTGTCAGCATTTCAGCGAAGGGGAACCCCAGGAAATACTGGAAAACGGCCCGGTGGAATAATCCGCACCGGGCCGTTTCTACAGCCGTATTTTCACCCTGCTCCCGTCCTGTGCGGTAATATCGGCCAGCTCGAGCCGGGGGCGGCGTTTCCCGATCCGGCGCAGCTCCTTCATCATCTGAAGGAGCTCTTTTTTATCCAACTGTACCCTGCCCTGCGATTTTGCGATCCTGACCGCGATCTCCGCCGTCAGGGAATTGAGCAAAAGCCCGTTCGGCATCCAGAGCCAGAGTCCGAGCCGCCTTTTGTCCCTTACATAAATCCGCATAAACTCACTCCACCAGGACTTCTACGATGTCCCCTTCGGCGCTCTCCACCTCGACCAGCTTTCCGATCACCCCTTTTTCCACCAAGGTGAGGATCTGCATGAGGTCGATCCCGCTGAGGGCGTCGCGGAGGTTCTCGTTGTCGGAAATCTGCGGGAGCTTCATCCCCATCTCCAGCCCGATCCGGACAAGGGGCATCGGCAGATTGACCCGCACCTTATCCCCTTTTGATGAGTTGACAATCACCTTGAAAATCATGTCGTCCAAATTTTTCCGCTCCTCATCGGGCACCAGGGAGGTCTCCGGCTTGGAAGGGCGCTCGGTGAGGAGCTCGTCCACCGTTGTTTCGAGCAGCTCCGCCAAAGGAGGCAGCAGCATGATGTCCGGGCAGGACAGGTCGTTTTCCCACTTTGAAACCGCCTGGGGGGAGACGCTGAGCTTTTCGGCCAGCTCATCCTGGGTATACCCCTTTTTCCGGCGCAGCAGGGCAATTCGTTTTCCAATCGTCGTTTCCATTTGTGAAACGCTCCTTTCGTTGATCCGGGCGGCCGCCGGAAAGCTCTCCCGCCTCCGCGCTTTGACAACGGACGGCAGCCCCGTCATTTTCCAGCGGGCCGATTCCCGCCGGCGTCTTTTAGTGTAAAAGAAACTGCCCCGTTAAAGAAGGGAACGCTGGTTGTATTCTTCGGAATCCGGTCAACGATTGGTTGTATCTGTGCGCAACTGACGGTTGAACCGCAACACAAAGCCTGAAATTCACGGATGTTTTGTCCTTATCCAAATGGCTTGTCTCACAGATTACGCCTTTTCCCCGTCATGGAGGAGGACAGCCCCGAAATAGGTAATGGTATTCACACCGTTGATATACTTCATCCCACAGGCTTCAGCCAGCTGAGAGACGTAGATCCCATAAGCTTCGAGGGATGCAAAAGCCTTTTCAGGAAAGCGGCAGGGCTCATCGTCCTGCGCGGCGCAGCGTTCGCAGTAGTCGCATCCGCCCGCCCCCAGCATCAGGGAATCCTTCGGCTTCACCGGGCTCCTGTGTATTTTACGGGCCAGCTCCTTATGCTGTTCGGCGGCCGCCTGCATCCCCTCGATGTCGAAGGAGTCGGAAATCCGGTAGACGTCCTGAAAGACGACCGCCGTGTCGTATCCCTTTGCCTGTGCGATCAGCTCGTCGATCCCGCCGACCAAAGGGGGGCAGGCCCAATTTTTCCCGTAGATGCCGCAGCGGTTCGCCTCGCAGCTTTTCCGCAGCTCGCGGTCGAAGGGGATCGCCTCCACCGGGATCACCGCGGCGCTGGTGACTCCCAGCCGCTCCATCTCTTCCTTTACCATGGCCGCCTGTCGGCTGCTCATATCAAGCCACTTCCTTTTTCTATTTCTTCTTCCCACATGGGGATACCCGAGGCGGCGAACCGCCGCAGGTAATTCGCACTCTAACTCTTTACCAATTTTGGGGTAATCAACCTGCGAGGTGCATTTTACAAGTTATAGGGCAACGTGCCTCGCGGAACAGGGTACCCCTGCCGGCAATACGCACACCAACGTGCCGGCACTCTCTTAGTTTTACACCTGTGAGGCGTCTCGCGGGTTACTGACGCCGTTATTTACACTGCCTGCGGATCGCGATTTCCCGCGGGGGTTCCCCGCCCGCCGCGGAGGTATTCCGCTATCATTGTACCACGTTTAATCCGCAGACCGCAACCCTCTTTCAGTGGGAACCTCCCCTCCCAAACCGCACAAAAGGCAGGCCGGTCGACCTGCCCAGCCTCATACAAACTCTAGATTCCAAGCAGCGGGTGGAGGCAGAGATAGAGCACCAGCGCATATGCAATACAGCCGCTGCAGCAGACGATATTTTTCTGCTTCGGATATTTTCGGCGGTAAAGCCAGACGCCAAGACAGAGCAGTGCGCCAGATCCCAGCACCCAGGCCACGCCGGGGACGCCGGCGGAAAATCCGGCGATCGCGGCGATTTCGATGGTACCCGGGATCAACGGCTTCGATGGGGAGATTGCCATCTCGACCATCCCCGCAAGGGCCGCTGCACCCAGCCCGATCAGCAGGCCGATGACCGGGCTGGAGGTCTCCCGGTAAAGGACAGGCGTTTCGCTGAGGAAGTCGGTGACCATGATAATCGGCGCTGTCAACCCGATCCCCACCGGATAGAGTTCAAAGGCGGTCGTCCCCTCCCTTCCGTCGATCAGGGCGGCGGCGGCAAACCCGGCGATGCAGATGACCGAAAAAGTGTAAGCAGGAGGAGCGGGAAGCAAAATCGGAAGAAGCAGCGGCAAGAGGAGCCCCCCGAAACAGCAGGCAGTCAAAATTTTGCCCGATTTGGATTTTAACCGCGGGAACGCGATCCAAAGCAGCCGGAAAGCAGTGCAGAGCACCGCCAGTGCAAGCACGAGAAACAGGATTTGGTACATCGTCAGCTCTCCCCCTATAGACAAGATCAGCGGATAATACATCTATATGCTGCTTGGCCTCCGGGTTTGCATACCCAGAGAAAAACTTCCCTATCTGCGGACGGGACGGGGAACCCCCGCCGGGTGGCCCCGGTGGCCAATTCGCACACCAAGAGTCTACCGGTCTTTAGGTTTTAGTCCTGCGAGGCGAATTGTACGAAACATGTGCCGCGCGGGCTTCCAACGCTATTGCTGGTACTGCCTGTGAACCGCGTTCGACAGTGGAGGCACTCCACCCCGCGAGGCGCGCCGGGTGGCCCCGGCAGGACAAACGCGATGCACAAGTCATTCTGTTCAGGACAGCTTT
This sequence comes from Oscillospiraceae bacterium, assembly GCA_022792755.1. Lineage (GTDB taxonomy): Bacteria > Bacillota > Clostridia > Oscillospirales > Ruminococcaceae > Metaruminococcus_A. The sequence continues at coordinate 8,690 of JAAWBP010000143.1, forward strand.
ACCCAGCGAGGCGCATTTTACAAGTTACAGGGCCACAGACCCTGCGGGCAGTTCGCACCCGAACGTTCTGCCAGTTTTTGAATGATTGTCCTGCGGGGTACTTTGTACAAGCTACGCGCCGCACGGGGCAGGGTACCCCTGCAGGTGATTCGCACACCGGCGTTTTACCTGTTTTTGGGTTACTGTCCTGCGAGACAAGTTGTACGAAACATGTGCCGCGCGGGATACGGATGCTGTTTTTAACACTCTTTACGAATCGCGATTTCCAGCAGGGGTTCCCTGCCGCCCGGCCGAACCGCTGTCATTTTTTGATTAAAACAGCAGATACTAACTTTAAACCAGTCCACGTAAAACCAGCGCTTGACATCTTGGAAATATTTGCTATACTGGGTATAGACCCCCACCGGGTGGGGGAATAGAAAGGGTGATAAAATGTCTGATTCCAAATCCGGCAAACCCGCCGGACAGGAGATGGAAAAATTCGACGTTTTTGGAATGACCTGTTCCGCCTGCTCCGCCGCCGTTGAGCGGGCAGTCAAAAAAGTAGACGGGGTGGAAGAGGTGCAGGTCAACCTCCTCGCAAACAGCATGACCGTCCAGTACCAGCCTGGGGCGGCCGACGACGGGAAAATTCTCAAGGCGGTCGAACACGCGGGGTACCGTGCCTCGCTCCACACCGCTCCCGCGGCTGCCCGTCGGATGCCGGTGAACGGAAAGCCGGTGATGGAAGACCAGCTCCGCTCGATGAAAACACGGCTGATCGTTTCCATCCTCTTCCTGATTCCGCTGTTCTATATCTCGATGGGGCATATGATGGGGGCGCCGCTTCCCTCAATTTTTCACGGGAATGAAAATGCGCTGACCTTCGCCTTCACCCAGCTTTTGCTGGTGCTCCCGATCGTGCTGGTCAACTACGCTTACTTCACCCACGGGATCAAGGCCCTGTTCCGCGGCGCGCCCAATATGGATTCGCTCATCGCCATCGGTTCCGGCGCGGCCTTGCTCTACGGGGTTTTTGCCATCTACCGGATCGGCTACGGGCTCGGGCACGGGATCGACACCCTGGTCGCCCAGTACAGCATGGATCTCTATTTTGAATCCTCCGGGATGATCCTCGCGCTGATTACGGTGGGAAAATACCTCGAAACCCGCTCGAAGGGGAAAACCTCGCAGGCGATCGCCAAGCTGATCGATTTGGCCCCGAAAACCGCGCTGGTGGTGCGGGACGGAACCGAGACCGAAATCCCGGTGGAAGAAGTCCGGGCCGGCGACCTCATCGCCGTCAAACCGGGGGCGTCCATCCCGGTGGACGGAGTCGTTATCGAAGGAAGCTCGGCGGTGGACGAAGCCGCCCTGACCGGGGAATCGATCCCGGTCGAAAAGGGCCCGGGCGACAAGGTGATGGCAGCCTCGGTCAACAAGACCGGTTATTTCAGGTTTGAGGCCTCCCGGGTCGGGGATGATACGACGCTTGCCCAGATCATCCGGCTGGTGGAGGAGGCAAGCGCCTCCAAAGCGCCGATCGCCAAGCTAGCCGACCGGGTGAGCCGGATCTTTGTCCCGACCGTCATGGCAATCGCCCTGCTGAGCGCCGTCGTCTGGCTCTTTGTCGGGGAGACCTTTGAATTCGCGCTTGCTACCGCCATCTCCGTCCTGGTCATCTCCTGCCCCTGTGCCCTCGGCCTCGCCACCCCGACCGCCATTATGGTCGGCACCGGGAAGGGCGCAGAAAACGGGATTTTGATCAAATCCGCCGAGGCGCTGGAGACGGCCCACACCGTCGACACGGTCGTCCTCGACAAAACCGGCACCATCACCGAAGGGCGGCCCCATGTGACAGATCTGATCTGTTACCGCGCGGAGGATGAAACCGCTCTCCTTTCCGTCGCCGCCGCGTTGGAGCGGCCGTCGGAGCATCCGCTGGCATCCGCCGTCCTGGAGCGGGCGGAGGAAGAAGATGTCCCAATCCGGGAGGCTGAGCAGTTTGAGGCGATCTCCGGCTTCGGTGTGTCGGCCCGGCTGGACGGAAAAACCTGCTATGCGGGGAATTTCCGGCTGATGGAAGAAAAGGGAATCCAGGTGAAGGAAGCCCTTGCAGACGCCGAACGGCTGGCCTCCGAGGGGAAAACGCCGCTCTATTTCGCGGACGGGGACGGCCTGCTCGGGATCATTGCGGCGGCCGACGTCGTCAAGCCGACCAGCGAGGCCGCGATCCGTGCCTTTGAAGTGCTCGGAATCCGGGTGGTCATGCTGACCGGCGACAACCAGAAAACCGCCGCCGCCATCCAGAAAAGGCTGGGGATCAGCGATGCGGTTGCCGAAGTCCTTCCGCAGGATAAGGAGAAGGAGATCCGGCGGCTTCAGGAGGAGGGGCGCCGGGTCGCGATGATCGGCGACGGGATCAACGACGCGCCCGCCCTCGCCCGGGCCGACGTGGGGATCGCCATCGGGGCGGGGACCGACGTCGCCATCGAAGCAGCCGACATTGTCCTGATGAAAAGCGACCTAATGGACGCCGTCGCCGCAGTGGAACTGAGCAAGGCGACCATCCGCAACATCAAGGAAAACCTCTTCTGGGCCTTTATCTACAATATCATTGGCATCCCGCTGGCCGCCGGGCTCTTTTACCCCCTGCTCGGCTGGCGGCTCAACCCGATGTTTGCGGCGGCGGCGATGAGCCTGAGCTCGGTCTGCGTCGTCACAAACGCCCTCCGGCTGCGTCTCTTCCGCTCCCGTTTCCGCGGGGGTGCCGTCTCCGCCCAGCCGGAAGAAAAACGTCTCCCCGCCGCCCCCAGACAGGCGGCAGAAAATACCACACAGAAACCAAAGGAGGAACCCAATATGACCAAAACCATGACCATTGAAGGAATGTCCTGCGGGCACTGCTCTGCCCGGGTGGAAAAAGCACTCAACGCCCTGGAGGGCGTCACCGCAACGGTTGACCTGGAAAGCAAAACCGCTGCCGTCCAAATTTCCGGCGACGTTTCGGACGACGCGCTGAAAAACGCCGTTGTCGAAGCCGGCTATGAAGTGACCGGGATCCGGTAAAAACAAAGGAACTTACAGAAAGGAAACGATGTGGGAGAAGCGCCGCTGCAAAACGGTGTTGCCCCTCCCCATCGGATGACGATTGACATGACAGCTGACAAAAACACCGTCAGCCGGCTTTTGAAGACAGCGGCCGGGCAGCTGACTGGGATTCTCAAGATGATCGAGGAAGACCGTTACTGCGTTGATATTTCGAACCAGATTATGGCGACCGAATCCATCCTCCGCAAGGCGAACAGCGAGGTGCTGAAGGCCCACATGGCGCACTGCGTCAAACAGTCGTTTGAAAGCGGGACGCCGGAAGAGGCAGAGGAAAAGCTGGAAGAGGTTCTCCGGCTCCTCGACAAGCTGGCAAAATAAGGTATAACAAAGGATCCCCCACCTAGCTAGGTGGGGGATCCTTTGTTATACAGAATGGCTCTGCGCGCGCCCGTGACCGGGCTGGACAATTCACACACAAACGTTTTACCAATTTTAAGGCGGTTATCCTGCGAGATGCGTCCGTGCCCGGACTGGACAATTTCGCACCCCCAAGATTTTGTCGGTCTTTAGATTGTAGACCTGCAAAGCAGCTAAAGCAGAATCGGTACAATGTGCCTCGCGGGAAATGAACGTTGTTATTTACTCTGCCCATGGATCGCGGCTGACAGCGGAAGCATTCCGCGCCTGTGCCCAGGCAGGACAATTTTGCACCCCCAAGGTTTTACCGGTTTTTGGCTAATAGACCTGCGGGGTATGTTATACCAGACATGCAGCTCGCGGGAAATAAATCTTGTTATTCGCACCACCTGCGGATCGCGTATTGTTCAGCCGGGATCACCCGGCGCGGAAGTGCTCCGCACTTGAATAAAAAGGCGGCGGCTGTATGAAACAGCCGCCGCAGGGAAACTTAAAGATAATTTCTCGGGTTGAACTTCCGCCCGTTGGAACGGACTTCGAAATGGACGTGGTTTCCATACGACCAACCGGTGCTGCCGACCGCCGCGATCGGCTGGCCCTTTCCTACGACCTGCCCGGCGGAGACGTAAAGCGAGCTCGCATGGCCGTATAGGGTGACGATTCCGTTCCCATGGTCGATCATAACGCAGTTTCCGTAACCGGCGTACCACCGTGCAAGGGAGACCGTTCCGCCCGCGGATGCATAGATAGTACTGCCGTAAGGCGCCGCAATATCCATCCCCTTGTGCCCGGCGTGGCCAAACTCCTGGCTGACATAACCTGCCGGACAAGGATTGAGGAACATCCCGCTGCCGCTGATCGAACCGCCCGGCGCGACTTGGATCGGCTCCGCGGTGCCCACGGTAACCCGGCGTTCCACCGGCTCCTTGGTGACCTGGGACTCCAATACCGTGCGGTTGACCTCCACCCCATTGACATATTCCACGGTGGCGGTCACCTGGCGCGTCCCCGTTTCACCCGCCTGGGTTTCCAGCTTAGTCCCTTTCAGATATTTTGCATCCTGCACCTCGACCGTCTCGTAAGGGATCGATTCCTCATAGGTCTCGGTGCGGGAAACATTGACCGAGAGATACGGCACCGAGTGGGAAAGGACGATGATGTCCCCGGGGTGGCAGTCGTTGGTGACATTCGGATTCAGTGCGACCAGCTCTTCGAGGGAAACCCCGTTACTTTGAGCGATGGCGATGGGAGTGTCCCCGTCTTTGACGACATAATTCTGCTCGGCCTGTTTCTGGCCGGAGAAGGTGTCGATCAGCGACTGGTCTTCCACAACGCTTGAGGCGAGGTACAGCCCCTTTCGGAAGTCGATATCATTTTCAAACTTCACTGATTCGTTGGCGCTGTCGGAACGGTAAACCGCCAGCATCCCGTCGAGTGTATCCTCAAGTCTTTCCGTATCCTCCACCGCGCCGTAAAACTGGTCGTCGACATAAACGCCTTCCGCCTCTATAATATCGAGGTTGGAAAGCCGCACCATATTATCCGCCAGCTGATACTGGTTGAGGATCTCGTCCTTGCTGACCAGGGTAAGGGAATACTTCGGGATGATGTCGATCGCGTCCTCATCGTTTTCGTAGATGATCCGCTGCTGCATCATCTGTTCAGCCTGCTCGAATACCTTTTCGTCCGAGATATAGCCGATGTCTTCCCCGTTGTAGTTCACCCCAACCGCAAAGGTCAGGCTCTGCGCGCTGACGACGACCGTGATCAAAACGGCGATCATCGCCGTCGGGAGGACGTAGTTGAACATCCGGCGGAGCAGGTGGCGGTTGTTCGTCACACCCACTGTCAATGTCCGGACAGAGTAGAAAAACCCGCCCAAACGCCCTTTTTCCTCGGCGGCCATATAATAGTTGCGCTCAACCAGGTACCGGCCCCGCCGGATTTTGGCAAACGGCAGTTTGATACTGCGGACAAAATTATCACGCCGCTCCTGCAAGGATGCAGAAAGCTTCCTGCATTTTGGTGCGAGCTTCCGCACCAAAAACACCATCAAACGGTCCAGCCGGCGGAGAATCCCCCGGACGGTCAACCTGCAAACATAATAAATCAGACAGAAAATAGGGCGGATCAAGCTTCGGTAAAGAGATTTGCGCTTACGTACGCCCGATTTTTTTACCGGATGCTGCACCGGCTGGGATTCACTCTCCGGCCGCCCTTTCTTTCGACGAAACGCCACTACTGCGACACTTCCTTTCCTTTCGTCTTATCTCAAACTTTCGTAATGGTTACAAAATAGTTACAATCTGTATCTTATTATACCCAAAACACAGAAAAATGCAACCCCTTTCGCGGAAAATCCGGAAAAGTGGGAAAAATTGTCTGCTCTTTCTGCGGAGTAACCGCCCTTAATTGACAAGGGCGCAGGGCCGGGTAGCCCCGGTGGCCAATGCCCGTGACCGGGCTGGACAATTCGCACACTAAGGTTTTGCCAGTCTTTAGATTATCGTCCTGCAAGGTTCATTTTGTCGGTAAACAAACATAGCTCGCGGGGCACAAATGCCGTTATTTGCACTACCTTCGGATCGCGATTTCCCGCAGAGGTTCCCCTCCCTGCCCGGCCACGGGCCGCGTCTGTCCGGCCGTGGCAGAAAGCAGGAACGGCCCCGCCAATGAAGGCGAAGCCGTTCCTGCCCTTTTCA